>DAOWCC010000180.1 GCA_030639665.1 Elusimicrobiota bacterium
ATCGGGATTGCTTTGATTAAAATTCACTTTTGACATTTTTCCGTTTTTAACCAATCTTATGGAGATGTTTGTGTCCGTATTTGAAACATTTTGAGAAATAACATTACTTGAGAAGCGGGTAAGAGCGGATTTTTGGGAATCAATCATTACTTCCGTTTGAGCGCCTTTTGTAAATTTAAATATTTTGGCGCAGATTTCTTTGTGATTATTCATTTTTCTCCCCGAATTATTGAATTATAGTGAAATAAAAAGAGTTGTTGATTTATTTAAAAAGGGTGTTAGTGGAATGGTTTTTTTTCTTTTCGCGCTTTTTATGCTCTTTTAAGGGATGTTTTTGCGCGAATAAATAAGAACCGGAATCTTTTGATTCCATCCATTGCCGGAGAGTTTCTTCGCCTTTTAGGGTATAGGTTTTTGGCTGGCTTTCCTGTTTTAATCTGTGTTTTTTTATTTTTTCGTAAATATCATCGGTTAAATCACCGGTGAAAAAATTAATTTCTTCCAATAAATCCAAATTATTCCGGGTTAACCCCAAAAGATATGGTTTTTCGTCTGTAGGTCCGATAGCCACTGTTTCTTCATTGAGTAAATTAAAACTTTTTTCTATCCAATCGGGTTTTACTTCGGGAGAAGAGCTGGCAAGCAGAACGGCCTTTTTGGCTCCGGCATTAAATGACCAATGGAACAAAGAGGAAATTCTTTCATTCAAATTTTTAATTTTTGCTTCCAGAAAACCGGGATCATCTTCGTCAAGCCAGGTTAAATCGGGGTGTTTGGTTGAGCTTTTATATGAAATTATTATCGAGGTGTTTGGGATATTTTTCGCCGTTTTATATGAGTTGTTTAAAAGGTCCATATAAATATGCGCGGCCCGTTCGGTTCCAAAAGCTTTTTTAAGTTCGGAATCTATATTTTCCGAAATGGGGGCGTCGATTATAAATATCAGGCAATTGTCTTTCATTGTTTTAAAAACAGTTTCTCTCTAGGGATGATGTTTTATTGGAACACCGATGTAATATGTATTATACTAAATTGAGGCTCTGAGAAATAGAGCGTAAAACTAAAAACAGGAAGGTTATGGGTTTTATCCTCCTACGCTAAAGCTACGGAAGGACAGGTAGGCTGCTGATGAACGCCCGGTTGCTTCCTCTTATGCTAAAGCATCGGAGAGACAAGTCGGAAGGATTTCGTTTTAGATGAAGAAAGAGAAAATAATAATATACGGGGGAAGTTTTGATCCTCCTCACAAAGCTCATTTTGAGCTTCTTAAGGGAGCGATTAAGGAAATAAAGCCCGATAGGGTGTATGTGGTTACCGGCTGGCATTCTCCGTTTAAAAATTTTTCGTCAGTTTCTTATAAAGATAGAGAAAAAATGTTTCGGTTGGGCGCGAGAGAATTTGATTTGGGCGCTATGACGCGTTTAGCTTTTCATCCGTTTGAATGTAAACGCAAGAAAATCACTTATACTTATCAAACCATTGATTATTTTTCTTTAAAACATCCTAAGGCCCAATTGTTTTTTCTTATGGGTTCCGATTGTTTTAATTCGTTTAATAAATGGAAAAATTATAAATTGATAACAGAAAAAGCGGTTCTTTTGGTGGGAAGGCGCGAGGGTTTTTTGCCGAAAAACAGCTTAAATAAGCGCGGTGTTTTTTTAAAAGGCGCGTTTCCTGAAATATCTTCAACTGAAGTTAAAAAGACTCTTTTTGTCGAGGGTTGCGGTAAAAATATTCCGGTTGCCGTTTCAGTTTTTATCCGGCAAAAAAAACTTTATTTGTCTCATATGCATGAATGGCTTAAATTAAATCTTGGCCGTAAGAGATTTAAGCATTGTAAGGAAACCACAAGTCTTGCTTTGGAGCTTGCCGATAAATATGGCGTTGATGTGGAGAAAACCGCGATTGCCGCGCTTCTTCATGACGCGGCGCGGGATTTTAAAGAAAATAAGCTTAAATTATGGGCGAGTAAAAACAGAAAGAATATTCCCTTTTTTCGCGATATTAGAGATAAAGGGCCTGTGATAGTTCATGCGTATATGTCGGCTTATATAGCTCAAAATAAATTTTCAATAAAAGACAAGGATATCTTAAATGCGATAAAACTGCACACCACAGGGTCTCTTAAAATGTCTATTCTTGCTAAAATAATATATGTCTCGGATATGGCGGGAAAGGACAGAGATATGTTTTTTGCCTCATCTATAAGAAAAGAAGCCTTTCTTGATATTGATAAGGCTTTTTGCTCCGCTTTAAGATGTAAGGTGGAACATATGAAAGGAAAGAAAAAATGGCTTCATCCTTATTCCGAAGCCGTTTATCAATCTCTGGAAAGGAGTTTATGAAAAAATTCAGCTTAAAAAAAGAAAGCGTTTTGCTTTTTTTGGGTTTGGGAATTGTCGCGGTTTTTATGATCGCGCATCTTTATTCTTCCGTTTCTTCGCGTGTTTCCCGTAAGGCCGATATAGGATTTGCCATTATATCCGAGAATCCTCGTTTTGTGGTTTATCATCCGGGAAGCCGTATGGTAAATGTGATAAATATTCCAAATAAGTTATTAAATTTAAGCGGACCTGATTATCAAAAGGCCGTAACAATTTATAGATTTGTTTCAAAAAATCTTATCATCAATTATGAATCTCTTTTATATGTTTCCATTGAGGATAAGTTTTTAAAAGAGAATAAGTTTTTAAATTTTTTCAGTTTTGACGGTTTTAAGCCCAAACAAACGCTGAGAGCGTTTAAATATATATGGAAACTAAAAAAATCCAAGATGACAAATTTTTCGTGGAATGACGCCATTATCGCTTATTTGGAAATTATCGGTCTTAATTCCTCCAACTTTATCATCACTCATTTTACTGGGAATTTGGATGCCGATAGGTTGAATTTGCATATGTCCGATTATAATCCTTTTTTAGCGACTAAGGACGCTGTTGTAAAAGTTGAAATTCTGAATGCTTCGGGAGTGAAAGGCCGGGCATCCAAGATTACGAGATATTTGAGAGAAAAAGGAGTGGATGTGGTGAGTTTGGGCAACTTTCCCACTATTAGAAAAAAATCAAAAATTGTAAACTGTTCTGACAATGTTCGTTCAGCTTTTAAAGTAAGAAATGATCTGGGGCTTCATAAGCTTGCGATATATTCAAAGTATGACAGTTCGAAGATGGCCGATGCGATTGTGATAATCGGCACGGATTTTAATGAAGATAGTATTCCAAAATTAAAGAAACAAGAAGCGATAAAATAAATTGGAGGGTATATGTATGGCGGATTTGGTTACCGTTCTTAAAGGAGCTGTTACTCAGGGGGCGAGTGATATTCATATTTGTGTCGGAAAGCCGGCGATGATGAGATTATCGGGTGTTATACAGCCGGTTAATCCTAATGATCCTCCGATGAGCGCGGAAGAAACCAAGAAGATGATTTATTCCGCTCTCTATGATGATCAGCGGGCTAAGTTTGAAAAAGATTGGGAATTGGATTGTTCTTTCGCGATTAAGGGCATTTCAAGATTCAGGCTCAATGTTCTTATAGCGAGAAACGGCGTTGAAGCTGTAATGAGAGTTATTCCGTCCATAATACCCACGTCTGAGCAATTGGCTTTATCTCCGACCATTGTAAACTTATCCGATATTCCAAAAGGTTTAATTCTTGTTACGGGCCCGACCGGTTCGGGAAAAACCACCACACTGGCATGTTTATTGGATATGGTAAATCAAAAAAGAAAGGGCCATATTTTAACCATAGAAGATCCTATAGAATTTACATATGACAGTAAGGGTTGTATAGTCCGCCAGAGAGAAATTGGCCAGCACACCAAAACCTTCGGCACCGCTTTGCGCGGGGCGTTAAGAGAAGATCCGAATGTTATATTGGTTGGAGAAATGCGGGATCTTGAAACCATTCAGCTTACCATCACGGCCGCTGAAACGGGACATTTAACCTTCGCCACTTTGCATACTCAAGACGCGCCGTCTACGATTGACAGAATAATAGATGTTTTCCCTCCTCATCAGCAGATGCAGGTCAGGGTTCAGCTTGCCAGTTCTCTTAAGGCTGTTGTTTCACAGATATTGCTCCCGAGAAAAGACGGCAAAGGGAGAGTCGCGGTAAGAGAAATAATGATTATGACTCCGGCCATCTCCAATCTTATCAGAGAAGGCAAAACGCATATGATATACAGCGCGATAGAAACCGGAATGAAGTTTGGCATGATTTCAATGGATAAATCACTTTCAAATCTTGTTAAACAGAATTTAATAACAGAGGAAGTGGCTCTTACTAAGGCGCATAAACCCGAGATGTTAAAGAAACTTATCGGCGGGGTATAAAAACAGGTATAGGTGGATAGCGTCGCACGAAAGTTGCACAGGTGAAGGTTAAGCAAAAAACTTAAA
>DAOWCC010000079.1 GCA_030639665.1 Elusimicrobiota bacterium
AAATCTTTATTTTTCCTTTTATTGGTGACGAATTTACTCACAAAAAACAAAACTACTATTAATTCCCTTTGAATCCAAATATCTAATTGCGGTTTCTTTTAATTCACTTTTTAATATCAATTTTATAAACACTTTCTTCTCATTTTCGATAGCATAACGATTCCACACATCTGCAATATCATAACTAAAAAGCATCTGAGCTATATAAGCTGGTTTTTGATTTTTATATTGTTTGTTATTTGTTTTTCAGGATAAAAGAGTAGAGGAAACCCCTCGTCCCCATTACGAAATTTTTGAGAACACATTAAATCTATTATTTTACTGGTTTTAGAAATTTGTTGAATTTTACCTACAGATCCAGCATCAAAAATCCATAAAGCACTATTAAAATTATCATCAAACTGAGTTTCTTTCCCATTAAAAATTGAAAAATACAAACCAATATCCTCAGACAAACTCCAATCTAAAAAGAATGTGCCTGGAATAAACTTTTGGTCTTCTGGATATTTACAAGGATACTGTTGCAAATGCTTAAGAAACTCAAACCATGAGTCACCATCTTGTTCCTTTTTAAAAAGCTCTTCTTTTGGCTTCATTAAAATATTCAATTTTAATAAAAGAAGAGAAAGCATTGTCTTATTAAATATTGATGTATTTCGAATTTCAGAGGGCAAAGCTCTATAATCAGAAATTTCAAATAATTTTTTTATACCATTTCTAACAAAGCTCGAGTCCAAAAACCATTTATGATTTATTTGTCCTCTAAATAAACAAACTGGATCCGTTCCTTCACAAGAATTTTTCACATGTTTCAGCTCAAGTAAAAAATCTTCAAAAGATGCGGGTATCCATTCTAAATAATCAGAACTATATATCGTGTTTTTACATTTTGGTGTAATGAAATCCATGTTCTATTTTCCCACAATACGGATAAATTCAGGAGATATTTTGCAAGCACTAAAACAACTTTTTTTTGCAGCAGAATAATTATGTTTTTTATAACACCAAGCGATACATTCAGCCATTTTATCATCATTGTAAAGCTTAGTAGCATAAATTACAAAACCAATTAATATTACAGCAACAACCCCTATTTGTAATGGACTCCGTTTGTTTTTTGTATTCTCACCGTCTGGCTGTCTAGCTGCCGAGCTGTATCGCTGTCGCGCTGAGTATTATTTTTTAAAAAAGTGGATTTTTGACTGATCAAATCTAAAGTTTATTTCCTGATTTTCTTTAAAGTTTTTCTTGGCGGTGAATATGGAAAATTCCATATTATTAGACGAGACATATAACAGAACCTCTTTTCCCAAAAGTTCCATTGTATCTATCTTGCCTTTCAAAACATTTTCATTATCATCCGTAACTTCAATATCGGCGGGGCGTATTCCCATGCAATATTTAGTCCCGACTTCGACGGCGGCAGGATCAAAATAAAATCTATCCTTTTCAAATTGAATATAAAATTTCTCTTGTTCTTTGGAAACTTCAACATCAAATAAATTCATATTCGGAAAACCTATAAATCCCGCCACAAATTTATTGGCCGGTTTTTCATAAAGATTAATCGCGCTATCAACTTGCTGAACATAGCCGTCTTTAAGCACGGCAACCCTATCGCCCAAAGTCATGGCTTCGACCTGATCATGCGTAACATAAACAGTCGTTATGCCAAGCTCGCGCTGGAGTTTTTTAAGCTCAATTCTGGTAGCGGTTCTTAATTGCGCATCTAAGTTTGAAAGAGGCTCGTCAAATAAAAGGACTCTAGGCTTTCTCACTATCGCTCTGGCTATAGCCACCCTTTGCCGCTCTCCGCCCGAAAGCTCCGACGGTTTTGAGTCTATATGATTGGTAATATGCAATATCTCGGCGCTTTTTCTTACTTGCCTATCTATTTCACTCTTATCCATCTTGGCTATTTTCAAAGGGAAGGCGATATTTTCATAAACTGAAAGATGAGGATAAAGGGCATAGGTTTGAAAAACCATGGCCACATTTCTTTCTTTCGGAGGCATACATTCGCTTTTATTCTCACTTGCCACAACTTCGCCGTCAAAAATAAGCTGACCACCCGTCGGATTCTCAAGACCGGCTATTATATTCAATAAAGTTGATTTTCCGCAGCCGGACGGCCCCAAAAGAACAAAAAACTCTCCGTCTTTCATCTCAAGATTTATATCTTTGAGAACACTGACACTTTCCTTTCCAATAGTTTTGAATTCTTTTTGGATATTTTTAATTTCTATTTTCATAAATAATCTCTCCAACGACGGTAATAAGTTGATATGTTTATATGGTGATAAGTAATAAGGAGCTTCCCTATAACTTATTTCCGTATTTTCATAATTCCCATACTTCCGCTTTTCATCCCTTAACAGCTCCTTTGGTTAATCCTCCGACTATATGCCTTTGAAAAATCAATGTCAGCGCCAATATGGGCAGCATGGTAACGGTTGAGGCCGCCATTATCTGTCCCCACGGAACTTGTCCGTGCAAGCCTTCAAATAAAGCTATGCCGACGGGTATTGTGCGGCTATGATAATCGGTAGTCAAAATTAAAGCGAATATAAACTCATTAAAAGCGAATATGAAAGATAAGAGAGCCGTTGAAAATATGCCGGGAAGGGCGACGGGAAAAAGAACTTTAAATAAGATTTGAAACTTTGAACATCCGTCTATTGTGGCGGCCTTATCAAGCTCTCTCGGTATTTGAGAAAAGTAACTTACCAAAATCCATAAAGAAAGGGGAAGTATCCACGCGATATAAGGGAAAATCAAAGCGGGATAAGCGTTAATAAAACCGAAGTAAACCATAATTTTGAACAAATAACCAATCATGCTTACTTGCGGAAACATTGAAATTCCCAAAACAAACAGAAGCACGAAAATCTTGCCTTTCATCTCAAGGCGGGTTATGGCGTAAGCGGCAAGGGAAGCTATAAATACGGTTACCACCGACGAGATAAAAGAAATGATTATGCTGTTTTTCAAATAATCCAGAAAATGCAAAGATTCCACGCCCAAAACATTTTTATAGTTTTCCAATGTCAAATTCCAGCCCTTGGCGAGAAAATCGGGCGCCACATTTATGCTTGTTAAAACCATATAAACAAAAGGGAAAAGCGAAAACAAAACCATAAAACACGCCGTTAAAACTATAAGTAAATTTTTAATTTTTTCTTCGTTCATAAGTTGTCCTGAAACTTGCTGACTTTTATATAAAAAACGGACATGACAAAAGCGACCAAGAATAACAATACGGAAATGGCGCTGCCATAGCCGAAATCTCCGCCCAAGAAATATTTATACGCGTAAAGAGACACCGATGTGGTCGCTCCGCCCGGACCGCCATGAGTTAAAACATATATCACATCAAAAACTCTAAGGGAATCTATAGTTCTAAATAAAAGCGAAACCAGAAGCACGGGTTTCAATAAGGGCAAAGTTATAAGAAAAAAAGTTTGAACAAAATTAGCCCTGTCTATTTTGGCCTGAAGCCTTAAATCCGACGGCACGGACTGCAATCCGGCCAAAACCAATAAAGCCACGAAAGGAGCCGTTTTCCAGACATCGGCGACCACAACGGTGGTAAAAGCGCCGATATCGGTGCCTATCCAATTTACGGGCGCCTCGCTAAGTCCCGTGGACAATAGAATATAATTGGCCAAACCGTAACTGTAATTATAAACCAATTCCCATATTTTGGCCGATATGGCCGATGGTATGGCCCAAGGCACAAGAACGCAAGCTCTGAGCAATCCTCTGAAGGGAATCTTTAAATCCAATACTACGGCAAATGCCGTTCCGATAATAAGTTCCAAAGGAACTGTAACAGCGATGAAAAGCAATGTAAATCTTAATGATTTCCAAAAACCCTCATCCCTTAATAAATCGCCGTAATTATCCAAAAATATGAACTTCATTTTAAGGAAAGTAACATCCCTAAACATACTTGTCCATATCGAGCCTATTATGGGAATAAGAACAAATAAAGCCACAAATACTAAAAGAGGGGAAACAAAGGCGTAAGATTCGAATTTTTTTATGAAATTTTTCATTATTCCTTGTTGCCTCATTGCCAAATTACCTTATCGCCATACTACTCATATCTCTCAATAATATTTTTAATTTCAAATTCAGCTTGATTAAAAGCCTCTTTTGAGTCGGTCTTTCCGGCCACTATTGAATTTATATGCCTCTGCAGGACATCGGAAACCTGAGTATAATAGGGGATGGCGGGTCTTGGAGAAGCATTGCCAAAAACATTTTTTAAATCTTTAAAATGAGGATATTTCTTTAAAATTTCAGCATCCGAATAAACATCTTTGCGCGCCGGATTCCAGCCCAATTTTAGGCAAAAAGATTTTTGAACTTTTTTTGACACCACATATTTCATAAAAGCCCACGCTTCATCTTTTGAGTCGGAGAATCTGGATATGCCTATATGCCAGCCGCCTAATGTTGAAACACTTTTTCCGCCTTTAAAATAAGGCAGAGCCGCTATGGCGACCTTACCCTTAATTTCGGAATTATCGCTTTGATGAAGCCCCCAGGCATAAGGCCAGTTCCTTTCAAAAAGAGCGTTCCCGCTTTGAAAAAACATTCTAACCTGCTCTTCTTTCATATCCGTATATGTATTGGGAGGGGAAAGCTTCCACTTATTAATTAAGTCCTTCATAAAATCGGCCGCTTTAATATTCGCGGGAGTATTAATTTTGAGCTTACCCGTAAATGAAAAGCCACCGCCATCCAGAGAGGCAAACTCAAGAAAATTACAAATAAGGCCTTCATATTGAGCCCCTTGCCAAACAAAAGCGAAAAACGAGGAGTTCTTTTCGCGTTCCGCTTTTTGAATTTTTTTAGAAATTTTTAAAAACTCAGACCATGTGGAGGGGGGATTTTGGAAACCGTATTTTTTAAGCAAATCTTTTCTGTAATAGAGCACTCCCGCGTCAATATAAACGGGCAAAGCCACAATATTATTTTTATAAGTATCGGATAAATCCAAGATATTCTTCCAAAAAGGTTTCAGACTGTATTTGTCTCTTTGTACATACTCATCCAATGGCAAAAGCCAATTGGAAGCGGCAAATTGAGGTATCCAGGCAATATCCATAAGGAAGATATCTGGATTTTCTATTTTGGCCTTCATCGGTATTAAAATACCCTGGCGGCGCTGGTCGGAATCGGTGGGCTGTCGGAGAATTCTGACTTTTATTCCTTTTTCTTTTTCAAAATCGCTTATTATCTCTTCCCAAAAATCAAGCTCATTGGGAGCCCCGCCGACACTGAAGACAAGTTCCGGCGTTTTTTTGGCGCAAGCCGTGAAGGCAAATAATAGTATCAGTGAAAATTTAAAAATAGATTTCATTTAACCCCAAACACATTCAACCATTTTCCACCTACAGGGTGGAAAACGGTTATCCTTGAATTTGTGATAAATCGGCGGCTTTAGCAAAAAGAACAACAAGAGACTTTATGATTTTAAGCCTATTTGTTTTAACTTTCTCGTCTTTAACCATAACCATAACACTATCAAAGAAACCGTCCAATGCCGGTTTTATTTTAACAAGCTCCGAGAGATAGGATGAATAGTCATTATTTTTCAATATATCTCCGCCTTTTAAAGAAAGGCTTTGTATATTTTTATAAAGCGCTTTTTCAGCGTCCTCTTCAAATAAAGTTTCATCGGGCATATCCGTTTCTTTAATAGATGTTTGCTTTAAAATATTTTTGGCTCTTTTAAAAGAAGCCGCGAGAGATTCGAAATCAGGATTCTTTCTCATTGTATTTAAACTCTTAATTCTCCGAGCGGCATTCGTTAAATCTCCGGATTCAATAAAATAAGATTTAACGGCTCTAATTTCATCGAATTTATAACCTGACTCGATAAAAACCGCTTCCGCTCTCTGCCATATAAATTCCAAAATATCCCTAAACAATTTTTCTTTATCACTTTTCTCTTTAACACCTTTTGGCAAAAATTCAAAAGCCTCTTTCAAAACACTATTCAAATTAAGAGAAAACTTCTTTGCGATAATAATTCTCGCTAGCCCCATGGCATGACGCCTGAGAGCATAAGGGTCGGCGCTTCCCGTAACTGTTATGCCCACGGCAAAAGAAGACAAAATAGTGTCAATTTTGCCCGAAAGAGAAACCACGGAACTTTCAACAGAGGCCGGTAAAGCGGAGATGGAAGAAAGAGGCCAATAAAATTCTTTTATACTTTTACAAACTCCCTTTGAAAGGTTGGCGTTTTTTGCGTAATAATACGCCATTATTCCCTGAAGTTCGGTAAATTCTTTTACCACTTCACTCGCTAAATCGCAATAGATATATTCCGATGCCCTAAAAATTTCTTCTTTATTAAGCTTTTCAAGCTTAAGCCCTTTGGAAAGAATAGTGGAACACTCTTTTATTCGATGACATTTATCATACATGGTGCCAAGCCCCTGATGAAAAGTTATGTCTTGCAATTTATCATTCATTAAATCCAAAGGCATGGCTAAATCTTTTTTGTAAAAAAACAAAGCGTCTTTAAATCTGGCTTCAAGAACATTCTTAAAACCGTCTCTGACATTTTTTTGCCCTTTTGAAATCCCGTCTCTTATGCCGATAAAATACGGCTCAAGCGCGCCCTTCAAATTTTCGACCGTAAAAAATTTAAGTTGCGACTTCATAACCAAATGAACAAGCTCCGCGGGCAAATCAAGAAAATCTCTTGAAAAATCACCGACAACACCTACCGGATATTCCACAAGATAAAGATTTTCTTCAAGCAACTCTTGATCAATATTGGCCGTCAATTTCATTCTTTTCAAAGCGGAAGAAATTTCTTTATCTAAAACAGACTTCCTATCTTCATCTTTCACTATAACATTCAAATGCTCTAAAGTTTTAAAATATTTTTCGGCGCTCTTGATAATTATCTCTTTCGAACCCTTGGCGCTTAAACCAACTGTTTTTCTCGCTGATTTTATGCCCGCTAATTTAAAAGATATCAACTTTTCTCCATAGAGAGCGATAATGCTTCTAATCGGCCGGGCAAATCTGAAGCGCTCCTCTTCCCAAATCATATTCTTGGGAAATTGCAGCTTGCTGATAATATGAGGAAATATTTCGGCAAGTTTTTTAGAAGAAGGCTCTCCGCCTATCTTTCTTTCAATGGCAAGAAAATCTCCCTTCGGAGTTTTTATCACTTTCAGTTTATCGGGCGTGGTTTTTTGCGATTTGGCAAAACCAAAACTTTGCGGGGTATATTTTCCGTTTTCATCTTTTAAAAGCTTAGCTGAAGGCCCCGTTGCCGTAATTGTTTTTTCTTCGGTCTTGGCTTCCATGTTGTGGATATAAAGCACAAGTCTTTTATAAGTTCCAAAGCTCTCAATACTCTCATGTTTTATGCCGAGTTTATTTAAATTATCAACCGCTATCTTTTCCATCTGACTCTTGGCGGAAGTTATAAAACGGGCGGGAATATTTTCAATTCTGATTTCCAAAAGCGCGTCTTTTTTAGCAATGGATTTATTTTTATTCATGATGAGCCTCAATATACGCCGAGGCGCAAATTTTAGATAAATCCCTTATCCTTTTAATTAAGGAAACTCTCTCGCTTACCGATATGGCGCCTCTCGCGTCCAGAACATTAAACGCATGAGAACATTTCATGGCCAAATCATGAGCCGGAGCATAATATTTCTTTAAAGCCAAATCACGCGCCTGCGCTTCATTATCGGCAAAATCCTTTTTTAATTTGACAATATCCGCGGCTTCAAAATTATAATAGGAAAACTGCTCTTCCCGTTTTTTAAACATCTCGCCATAAGTGATATCATCACTCCATTTGATATCAAAAATATTTTTCTTTTTCTGAGCGAACATCGCAATCCTTTCCAAACCATATGTTATTTCAACGCTGATGGGATTTAAATCAAAAGAAGCCATGTGCTGAAAATAAGTAAACTGCGTAATCTCCATGGCGTCAAGCCAAACTTCCCAGCCAACGCCTGAAGCGCCCAAAGTGGGAGATTCCCAATCATCTTCAATCCATCTGATATCATGTTCACCGGGATTGATGCCTATTACTTTAAGAGAATTTAAATATCTTTGCTGAATATCTTTCATCGGGGGTTTTATAATAACTTGATATTGGTGAAATCTGCTGAGACGATTGGGATTATTGCCATAGCGCCCGTCTGCCGGCCGTCTCGACGGCTCAACATAAGCCACTTTCATGGGCTTAGGAGTTAGAACGCCGAAAAAAGTGGCGGGATTAAATGTTCCCGCGCCCTTTTCCAAATCATAAGGCTGAACAATCGCGCAGCCCTGCTTTGCCCAATAATGGTCAAGCTGTAAAATTATATCCTGTAAATTCACTTTTAACCTTCCTTAAATAGCTTCAAAGAGTCTCAAGGTCTCTGTTTCCATACATCTATACTTCCATGCATCCGCTCCTCTACAATTATACCATAATGGATATTTACAGAAATTCTTCGGTTTTAAGCTTATAATTCAAATGATCGCCCATATATTTTCGTATAAGCTCGTCAATATAATTCATGGTCAAATCATTTATTTCGAGGGAATTGACCTCAGCCCAAGAGCCGCTGTGTAATACTTTCCAAATTCTTGAATCAATTCCAACCGCGGTTTCTTCAAAACCCGATCCCGCCAATTCCATAAATCTAAGCGTAAACGCCGGTCTCATCCATACGGAAATTTCGCTAGTTGAGTCCAATTCCTTTAAAGCTGAAAGCATCAAATTGTATTTTTCTTCATTCGGTTGATTGGAAGGAGTAAGCCGCGACATAAGTTCACAAAAATAGTAAACCAAAAACATTTTTTTTATATCCGCGCGAATAGAAGGGAAAACCGATAAAATTTCTCCGCCCGTGCAAATTGGAATGCTCTGCTCATTTTTATGGAATAATCTATAATCTCCCCAGACAAATAATTCACTAAGCGCCTTAAGCTTGCCTTTTGAAACTCTTACGCTTTTGAAAACAATATCAAGCTTTCCGTGAAACCGCGTATAGACCGTAACAATACGGTCATTTTCACGCAATTGCGTGTTTTTTAAAACTATGGCCAAATCACAAAAATTCATAATATCATTATTTTATCAAACTTGTTTCCAAAGTATATTTGGTGGACTCACCAATAAAAGTAAAATGACTCTTCAATCATTGAACTTTACCCTCAATATATTCTTTAATGTTTGTAGCTTTCCACTACCAGAAAACATAAAGGGAGAATATCCATGACAGTTAAAAAACTCATCTTGCTTACCGGCATACTTTGTCTTTCATTACTGCAGGCAGTGACTTCAATGGCCGAGGAAAAATATAATTGGGCTCAAAAATTAATCATGCCCATTGAAAACACCCATATTCATCACAATGAAACTTATAACTTCGGAAGATATAAATTTGCCCATAGTCCCGCTAAAGAAGGAAAAATAAAATCCATAATTACAATTGAAGGCAAGAAATCATCCATACTTTACACTGCCCCTAAAAAAAGCCTTTTTGAAATATTTTCAACTTATAAAAAATTTCTTAAAAATAAAGGATTTGAAATTATTTTTGAATGTGAAAAAGGCTCCTGCGGAGAATGGAACTTCCACAAAGTCTGGTATGATTTAAATCCCTTTGAAAGCGATTCGGGTTGGAACAATTCAGCTCCCATTACTCAGGGAAGCGGGAATTATTACATAGCCGCCAAGAAAAAAATTGCCGGCAGTGAGACTTATGTTTCAATCATTACAAATTCCGGCTGGTGGAATCATCCTATTTATAGAGTGGATGTGGCTCAAATTTCAGCCTTGGATACCAAAGTCATTCCGGCATCCGACATAGAGAAAACCATGATGGCTGAAGGACGGGCAATTTTTTACGGCATTAACTTTGATTCGGGAAAAAGCTCCATTAAGCAAGACTCGGAAGCCACTCTCGCGCAAATTGCCGTTTTCCTTAAAAGAGCAAGCGGTCAGTTTTATGTAGTCGGTCATACAGACGATCAAGGTTCGCTTTCAACCAATATGCAACTTTCAAAAGATAGAGCAACATCCATTGCGGATTTTTTAATAAAGAAACATAGCGTGCCATCAAGTAAATTATCAGCCCATGGGGCAGGGCCTCTTTCGCCCGTGGCGTCAAATTTAAATGAGGATGGAAAAGCTTTAAACCGCAGGGTGGAAATAGTACAAAAACTTGTGGCTCGCTCCAAAAACTCGTCTCGCTCCACTGTCGATAATATCGTCGATTTTAATATAAAGCAGGACGCCGCGCTTGCGGCTCAAGGAGAGGGCAGCGCTCAGGAATCCGCTCCCCAGGTTCAACCAGCCAGTCAAACAACTCCTCAAGCGGTTCAGAATACGCAAGAAGAAAACCTTATTCCCGTGCCGAAAGTTACCGGCAA
>DAOWCC010000230.1 GCA_030639665.1 Elusimicrobiota bacterium
ACCTTTTTAAAATCCTTTAAAAAAGGGGAGAACATCCGTTTTGATATAGTTCATGATTTTGAATATGATTATGATTTTATAAAACAAATAAAAAATCCCGCGGGCTTTAGAAAAAGTTTTTCAGACCTTAAAACCTTTAAAAAAGATATCTCCGCGGATTATGATAATCTCATAATTTTGGATTTCCCAAAAAGAGAAAAATGTTCGGCGGCTTTTCTATGGCTTTTAACCGCGTTTAAAGTCAAAAGAAAAATATTCATTTTAAACCATCTTATCCCCATGGCCGGACACAATGCCGCCGCGGATATAACCGAAAAATTTAAACTATTTTCATTTTTAAACCATTTTCATATGTTTAAATATGACGACAGGTTTTCCTGGCCGAAATTCGGCGTTCCCAAAAACACCATAGTTAAAAGAGACTATGCCGTAGACTGCGATTTTTATAAACCGGAAAAAACAAAAACGGAAAATTATATTTTAACAGCCGGCAGTACGGGCAGGGACTTTTCACAACTGGTGAAAGCCATTGAAAAAACCCCGTTTAAACTAAAAGTATTTTCAGATTCTCCCCGGCCCAAAGAACTTAAAAACTCCGATAAACTTCAATGGCTGGGATTTTCAAAGAATATGAGCAAATTTAAAGAAACAATTTTAAAATCATTTTTTATAATCCTTCCTTTGAAAACAGAACATAAAAATTCAGCCGCCGGAAATTCCATCGCCTTTTTGTCAATGGCGGCGGGAAAAATGGTTTTATGCAAAGAAACCCCTTATATGGCTGATTTTATCAAGGATGGAAAAAACGGATTTTTTTATAAAACGCTTTCGCCCTCAAATCTTTCCAAACAAATAGAACGCATAGCCAAACTCCCTGAAAAAACAAGGGAAAACATTTCAAAAGAAGCGAGAAACACAATACTGCAAAAAGCCAGCCTTCAAAAACTTATAAAAGAACTAAAAACCGGATATCTGCTTAACGCTAAAACTTAAGCGGAAATATTTCCATACCGAAAATAATGAAACTGAAAAAATTTGATAATTTTAAGCGGCATATGGAAAAAATATTATCCTCAAAATATTTTATGGCGGCCATAATCGCCACTGCCGCGATTTTAGTTATCTGCCATCCCATTTCTGAATTTCCTTCCTCTTCTCATTTTGCCGAAAGGGGTAAACTGTTATTCCACGGCATTAAAGATAAATCCATAAGCTTCAGTATGCCTTTTATAAGTTTCTTAAGCATGGCCATGGAATATCATTCAAATATAAGCGGACGGGTTCTATTAAAAACAATCTCCGCTTTTGCCATTGGCGGCGCTTACATTTTGTCTTATATGATAGGCTTAAACGCCAAAGGCCGATTAACCGCTATTTTCACTCTTTTAATTGTCATTGCCTGCAACACTCTTCAAAACAACAATGATTTTGAACAAATAATTTATTCCTTTTTTATCGTCCTCGCGGTTGAAATGCTTATATTAAGAAGTAAAAATTATAATTTAAAAACAAGCGTAATGGCGGGATTGGCTATAGGATTTACTTTATTCGCTCGCTCTCCATTATTCTTATTGCCTTTTTTAATGGTAATTTTTGATTATTTTTATCATTCCAAAGACTTTAAAAAATATATTATCAATTCCCTTATTTTTCTTGCCACGGCCTATATAATTCTTCTCCCCTGGACTAAAGTGAATCATTTCTTATTCAACAAATTCATCCCTTTTGAAGAAGCCAGAGCCACCTGCAATATAATAACAAGCGTTAAAGGAACAACCTTTACCATGGAAGCGGACGCCAAAAGCCTGGCGGGAATAAAAGAAGAAGAATCCGCCTATAAATGGGCCGCGAAAGAACTGTCAAAAAATCCATGGCCGTTCTTAAGCGCGATTCCCAAGCGATTATTGCAAATTTTTTATACATATCCTTTTCTTATATTATTGGGATTATTCGGACTTATTATAGGACGGAAAGAAAAAAGCGTTTTATTGATTTCAATAATATCTGGTTACTTTATCGGCATTCATTCGCTTCTGCCTCTGGAATACAGATACCTATATCCCTTAAATTATTTACTCGCTTTTCCCGCCGCGCGCGGCCTTTGCTTTTTATTTGAAAACAAAGAAAAGCCTTCCAAGGCAAAAGCCCTGCCTCATGCCATTTTTTACGCGGCGCTCGCGATAATAATTATTATGGAAACCGTATTAATTACCTATCCTTTTCGCGCGAAACAAGGACTATTGGCGCTTAACAGCGAACTTAAAAAATTCCCCGATGACCGCTGGCTGCTCAAAAAAAAGGGGTTTTTTTTGTCACGGCTGAATATGCAAAAAGAAAGCATGCCTTTTTTGGAAACAGCCTATAATATAAATCCGGCAAAAGAACGGGATTTGGGATATATTTTAAATATTTTAAAAGCAAAAACCATTAATGAACTTTCTATTCAACCCAATATCCATAAAAACAAATTTCTTGTAATAAAAATGTTTAAAGAGCTGCAACTGGGCGGAATGAATGCCGCTAAAAAAACCTTTATTATCGCGCGTAATCAATGGACTAAAGAAACTTTTCTTCGCCGGCCGACTTCCGAAAAAGACTTTGAAATAGCTAAAGAAATAAAAAAACATCATAAAACCCCGTGGAACTTTTATGTTTCCCAAGCGCTCCAATGGTGGCCGATAGAAGAAAGATTAAAAATAATTTCAAATTTTAAAAAAATCACTCCATATAGTGAAGAAAAAAATGCCATGTCTTTAT
>DAOWCC010000246.1 GCA_030639665.1 Elusimicrobiota bacterium
ATTTCTTGTTTAATCTTCTCCGCAAGTTCTCTATTAATCCTCCATCCGAAAGTATCTCTAAGATGAAAGGTGGAAGCTCGGTTACTTGAAAACTTTTGTTTTTTGTAAGATTTTTGATTTTCCCGGCATCGGGCGCTGGGGAGTAAAAGCGGCGCAACAGCTTGATTTGGCCGGAGTAATGGGATTTTCATTAATGACGGCGGCGCTTTTCGTAGTAGGAAACACAATCTCGGATATTTTATACGCGGTGATTGACCCTCGAATAAGATATGGAAAGAAATAAAAAATGCGCTTAACGCATTTTTTAGTCACCAGTTACAGGTCACAAAGGTGGCGGATACAAGTTACAAGTCACCAGTCACAAGAAACGGCAACAACGAACAAGAGATTAAGAAACAGAGAAAAAATAAGAGATAAAGATTAAGGGGTATGTGATTAAGAAACCGCAATGTAGCCGCAGCGCCTCGCGCTGCCAAGCCGTCTAGCAGTCCGGCTGTCAAGCTGCCTAACTGATTTATGAAATTTGAAAATTTAAAAAAAAGGGAGGGTAATTCAAGTTATAATTAGGGCGTGGATATATCTCTTAAAAAAATAAAAGGCAATGGATATAACACGGGTGGCAGTTGTGTTTGCTTCGCATGGCCGTTCGGAGCCCGACTTGTACATGCAGGAGGGTGAGATACGGAATGGCGACAGTACTGGGAGACCATGGTCATGCGTGTAAATACAACTGACATGCTCCATATTTTAAAACTTTAAATTAATTATGAATTTTGAAAATTTAAAAAACTCAAGAACCTTCAAAAGATTCAGAAAAAACAAAACCTCTATAATAGGCGTGGCGCTTTTATTGTCTTTTGTTTTTCTCGCCGTCTTCGCTCCCATAATAGCTCCTCCAACTTCCGTATCGGATTCATATCTTATTCCGCAATCGGGCTATTCACCCGAACCCGTTCCGCCCACGAAAGGTCATATCTTCGGCACAACCGAACAGCAATATGATTTATTTTACGGCATAGTCTGGGGCGCGAGAACGGCTTTTAAAATAGGAGTAACGGTGGTTTTTGTTTCATTATCGCTTGGCATAATAATGGGAGGACTGGCGGGATTTTACGGCGGCTGGATTGATGAAATAACAATGCGCTTCACGGATATAATATTATCTTTTCCGGGAATTGTTCTCGCTGTCGTTATTGTGGCTATGCTCGGGCCGGGAATAGAAAAGGTAATAATAGCAATCGCCGCCGTTTCATGGCCGGGTTATGCCAGACTGCTCAGAGGCGATGTGTTAACGGTAAAGAACTTTGATTTTGTAGCGGCTTCCAAAACCATGGGCGCGGGAGATTTTTGGATTTTCATCAAGCATATTTTGCCCAATTCAATATATCCGGTGATAATTGTGGCCAGTCTTGATATAGGCAGTATTGTGCTTACCGCCGCGGCTTTAAGCTTTTTGGGACTCGGCTCTCCTGCCGGGTATGCCGACTGGGGACAACTGATAGCCATGAGCAGAAACTGGATACTTGGAACAAGCGGCAATCCTTTCGCTTATTGGCATACGCTTCTTATTCCCGGCTCGGCCATATTTTTATTTGTTTTAAGCTGGAATCTTATCGGCGACGCCTTTAGAGATATACTGGATCCCAGACAACAATAAACTAGCGCGACAGGACTACAGCAAGACAGTACGACAGTAACAGAAAAAATACAGAAAAAAATAAAACGACCTAGAGCTACAGCGATTTTAGTTATTGAAAGGGCTTAAAAATAAGTAAAATAGAAAACTTATGCATAATGAACCGAAAGATCTTTATTCTCTTATCGAGCAAAACGCTTTAAAAACTCCCGAAGCCATCGCCTTTATAACTTTGGATAAAAAATTCAGTTTTCACGAATTGCTTTATTCAATAGACCGCGCCGCCGATATGTTCTGGCAAATGGGAATTAGAAAAAACGATAAATTCGCAATCGCGCTGAAAAATTCCATTGAATTTGTAATCTCTCATTTCGCGCTCGCGAAATTGGGCGCTATAACCGTGCCTATAAATTTCATGGTTTCAAAAGAACATGAACTGCTCTATATAATTGAAAATTGCGGCGCCAAGGGAGTCGTGTCTGAAAAAGATTTTGTCAAGAATTATGAGAAACTGTCAAGTAAGCTGAAAACCTTTAAATCCATTCTTTCCAACAATAATTGCGGTAAAAAAGGCATAATGGATTTTTGGAAAAGTTTAAAACACGCTCATTATCATCCTCAAACTCAGGAATCGAAAGCCCATGAAAATGATGTGGCCTCAATACTGTATACATCGGGAACCACGGGCCATCCCAAAGGGGTTATATTAACTCATCGCAATCTTCTTTTTAACGC
>DAOWCC010000253.1 GCA_030639665.1 Elusimicrobiota bacterium
AAAAAGAATGATAAAAGATTTTATGGAGCTTGTTAAAATTGATTCCCTTTCAGGCAGGGAAAAAAAGGTCGCGCTTCACCTTACAAAAGTCTTAAAGCGCATGGGGGCGAAAGTTTTATTTGATAATGCCGGAAAGAAAACAAATGGAAACACAGGCAATCTTATAGCTAAATTTAAAGGCTCTCGGCCGGGAAAACCTTTTATATTATCCGCGCATATGGATACCGTCGGACCGGGTGAAAACATAAAGCCTGTTTTAAAATCCGATAGAATAGTTTCCGGCGGAGCGACGGTATTGGGCGCCGATTGTAAAAGCGGCATAGCGATTATACTGGAAATAATCAGAGTCCTGAAAGAAAACAAATTGCCTTATCCGCCGATTGAAGTGGTTCTTACCGTCAGTGAAGAGGTAGGATTACATGGCGCTAAATTTTTGGATTATTCCAAACTTAAAGCAAAATACGGAATGATTTTTGACAGCGAAAGAGCTTTAAATCAAGTTACAGCCAAAGCGCCGGCAGCCGATAGAATAGAGATTGAAATTCACGGCATAGCCTCTCACACGGGAGCGGCTCCCGAAAGCGGGATATCCGCCATAAGAGTCGCGGCGGACGCGATATCAAAAATGAAACTCGGCAGGATAGATTTTGAAACAACGGCAAATATCGGAATAATAAACGGCGGAAACGCGACAAATGTAATAACTCCCCTGGTAAAAATGACGGGAGAAGCCAGAAGCCATAAAATAGCCAAACTCGACCGTCAAACAAAACATATGCGCCTAACGATAGAAAAAACGGCAAAAAAAGCGAAAGCAAAATTCATATTTAAAACGCGCAGAGAGTTTCATAATTTACAGATTAAATCTTCCGATACCGTATTAAAATTAATTGCCGAAGCTATGAGGGAAATGGGCATGAAGATGAAACCCATAGCGTCGGGAGGCGGAACGGACGCGAACATATTTTATAAGCATAATATAAAAACTCCCATTATACCTACGGGAATGAAAGAAGTGCATAGCGTCAAGGAATATCTTTTACTTGAAGAATTTTTCAACGCGGCGATTGTGGCGCTAAAGGTAATAAGCAAACTATGAAAAGACAGAGGATTGGAAGACTGGAAGATTAGAGGAATAGCAACAGCAAAAACCAGAAATTAAAACCGGAAAACAGCGATGTAGCCGCAGCGCCTCGCGCTGCCAAGTGGTTAAGCTGTCTAGCTGTTAAACTGAATTATGATTAATTTTTTAACCAAAAGAATTTTAATGCTTCCCATCGTCGCTTTGGGCGTTACTTTTCTTTTATTTTCGCTGACAAATATACTGCCGCCCGAAATGCGGGCCTCGCTTTATGTTCAAAGCCAAAAAGAACTTACTCCGGGCGCCCTAAAAGAAATAATAAAAACGCATAAACTGGACGCTCCTTTGGTCAGCCAATATTTTATGTGGCTAAAAAAAGTTGTAAAAGGCGAACTTGGCTATTCTCAAAGCGCCAATATGTCGGTGAAAGAAGCTATAAAAACCTGCCTGCCCGCCACTCTTGAATTGACTGTTTTCTCGATTGTGCCGATTTTCTTTATCGGTTTATGGGCGGGAACAATTTCAGCCGTCAGACGCGATAAATTCACTGACCACTTTACGCGATTTGCCGCGATTACGGGGTATTCTCTGCCGACCTTTGTTTTCGGACTTTTAATGCTGATGGTATTTTATGGTTGGCTTGGTTTATTTCCGCCCGGCAGATATTCCTTCAGCTCGGATATGATTATAAACGCCGGGAACTTCTCGCAATGGACCGGCATACTTACCATTGACTCTCTTCTTAACGGGGAATTCGGAGTCTTCTTAGACGCATTAAAACATTTGGTTTTACCCGCCTCGGTTTTATGTTTTGGCAGTATAGCCTTACTGATTAGAATTACAAGAACATCCATGCTTGAGGAATTGAATAAGGATTATATCCGCACGGCAAAATCCAAAGGCCTTAAAGCCAATTACATCATAAACACGCATGCCAAACGAAACGCCCTTATTCCGGTAATTACGCTTATCAGTCTGCAATTTATACGGCTTCTAAGCGGCGTGGTCATAACCGAAACCGTTTTCGATTTTCCCGGCATTGGCCGCTGGGGAGTTAAAGCGGCGCAACAGCTTGATTTGGCGGGAGTA
>DAOWCC010000016.1 GCA_030639665.1 Elusimicrobiota bacterium
TTTACATCCTTGTTCGTGAAATAGAGTTCTTGTATACTGTTCATGGGTTATTCTCCTTTTGTTTGTTTCGTGACTACATTTGGAGGATAACCCTTTTTCTATTGTAAGTCAAAAATTACACAACTTATTTTACACTACCTTGTAGTCACTCCTGTGTGATATAAAATCAAAAAAAACTATAATATTGTTTATCAGTTGATTTTAGGGCAGTTAGCTCAGCGGAAGAGCGTTCCCTTCACACGGGAAAGGTCGTAGGTTCGAACCCTATACTGCCCAATTTTTATTTAGAAAAGGGTTCTATCCGTTAATGAACGGGGAGAAGTGGACTGGGCTATCAAAGGTTTGCTGTGGACACCGGTTGATTTTGCGAAGTAAAATTCGACCGTGCTTACGCAGTGAGCTCTGCGAATGTAGTGACCGAACCCTATACTGCCCATTTTTCTTCAATCCAAAACAATACAAAAATGTAAAGGATTCTGTTTGTGTCTAAAGTTTTACTATTAATGGCCGGCGGCGGTATCGGAACGCTTTTGCGTTATCAGATGTCCGGTTTGATTTATAGGGTTTCAAGCGGAGCTTTTCCGACCGGCACCTTGGTTGTAAATTTAATAGGCTCATTTATTATCGGCTGCGCGTGGGCATTTTTTGAAAGAAGTTTGATATCGCCAAATATCAGACTTTTTTTTATGATTGGATTATTGGGGGGCTTTACAACTTTTTCCACATTCGCTCTTGAGAATTTTAATTTAATAAGAGACGGTTCAATTAAATTTTTTATCATTAATGTTTTAGTCAGTAATATCGCGGGGATACTTTTGGTGTTCGCGGGTTTTAAAATAGTCAGCGCTATTTTAATGCGAAGTAAGATAGGGGGATAAAAATGACCCTACCACCTGCTCAGTCCCGCCATAAGCGGGACTCAAGGGATACCAAAAAGTAAGGAAAGAAAAAAAGAGTTTAATGTTTTTTAAAGGCGGCTTACACCGCGAGGAGGTGGTAGGGTGAAATTATCTGAAGATGGAAAGCTTTTAAGAATTTTTTTAGGGGAATCCGATACATGGGAAGGGAAACCTCTTTATGAGCAAATAGTGATTAGAGCCAGAGAGCTTAAAATGGCGGGGGCAACCGTTGTTCGCGGCCTTATGGGTTTTGGCGCTAAGAGTCATATGCATACGGCAAAGATATTAGAGCTGTCGGAAGATATGCCGATGATAATTGAGATTGTGGATACTCGGGAAAATATCGACAAACTTATGCCTTTCTTGGATGAAACAATGGGAGAATGTTTGGTAACTTTGGAAGATATAAAGGTTGTAAAGTATGCGAGCGGGAGAGGAAACAATTAATGGAAACAGTTGAAGATAATTTAAAAGAAAATACTATGAAAAAACATATCACAAAAGAAACATTTATTATTTTTGGGAAAGGTTTGTTAATGGGGACGGCGGATATAATTCCCGGAATTTCAGGCGGGACAATCGCTTTAATTACCGGTATTTATGAACGGTTGATTGGCTCCATAAGCGGGATTGATTTTAAGTTTATCAAGTGTCTTTTGAAAGGTGATTTAAAAAGCGCGTGGGAAAATATTAAAACTATTGATTTCGCGTTGTTCATTCCATTGGGCTCAGGCATCGTTTTGGCAATTTTATTGATGTCCAATATAATTCATTATTTGCTTGAGAATGTAACGGCGGTCAGTTACGCTTTTTTCTTTGGAACAATACTATCATCGGCGGTGGTGGTTTATAGAAAAGAGGATAAATTCGCGATTAAAAATCTTTTTCCCGTGATTGGCGGATTTTTGGTGGCGTTTTTGCTTGTGGGTTTTACAGTATTTCAAATTGAACATTCATTGTTTAATCTTTTTGTGTCCGGCATTATCGCGATATGCGCGATGATATTGCCAGGTATTTCAGGAGCGGCTATTTTATTGCTTTTGAATCAATATGAATATATGCTCTTTGCTTTAAAGAATGTTCAGCTTTTGGAAATATGCGTGTTCAGCACAGGGGCTTTGATAGGTATTTTATCTTTTTCAAGAATTGTGAGATTTTTATTGAGAGAGTATAAATCGTTTACAATGTGTTTTCTCATAGGCTTAATGATAGGGGCGTTAAGGCTCCCCTATAAAGAAATTGTGGGAACAATGGATTCCGCTATTCCGGTTTTAATTTCAGGTCTTTTCGGTTTTGCCATTGTTTTTGTTTTAGAGACTAAATTTGGGAAATAAAAACAGGCGTTCAGGTTGCATCGCCCCGTCCTTTTTGGTTTACAAGACATAGTCTTGACAAGTTGGTTTGTACTGCTATAATATATTCGCTAAAGCTTATTGAATGCCATCCATTTTATTTGTGAAAGCAGTTTTGCATAGGCCCTAAGTCCTATTGACTGTTGGGTCTTATGCCCCGTGCGGATTTTAAGATTTTCTATTAATATATTTAAGAGGCCTTATGAAAATGTGTATATCAAAAATATTGATTCTGGTTTTCACCTTCGCTCTTTATGCTGGAGCGCAGGATACTTCTTTTGAAGATTTTTCCAAGGATTTAAATAATGTTAAGGCTGTAAACATTAATCCGGCTTCCAATGGTTCAACTTCTTCACCTGCTCCAACTCCGGCGTTAACACCAAGTCACTCCTCAATATCTGCGCAGGCCGAAATGCCCGAGTGGCTTGTCATGGTTTTTATCAATGCTAGAAATAATCTTTGGAGAGCCGGCATCTTGGATATTAATGAGATGGAAATTATAGGCTCAACGGCTAAAATAGCGGTTACGGCTGAAATTGGCATCATCCAGGATAAGGGTAATTCCACAAGATTTTTTATTCAAAAAGATACCGACACTTCCACAATAACTTCACCCGGTGTTCAAGTTATGAATTCCGATATGGGCAGTTGGAAACATTTTGTAAATTTTGCCAAGTGGTCCATAAGACGGCATCCGGCCAAAAAATATATGGTTATATTGTGGAACCACGGTTCGGGCAGGGTGGATATCGGCGGGGCGGATAATACGGGCGCGGAACTCGGCATAGCTTATGATGACCTCACAAGAAATTTTATTCGCAATAGCCAAATAGCTATGGCGCTTAAGGAAATCAGCCAATATGCCGGTAAAAAAGTGGATGTGTACTCTTCGGATGCCTGTCTTATGCAAATGCTGAGTGTGGCCTATGAAATAAAAGACCATGCCGAGTATTTGGTTCAATCTGAAGAGATAGTTCCCGGTTATGGTTTTCCTTATGACACGCTTCTGACTGATTTGAACGCCAAACCTTCTTCTTCGGGAGAGGAAGGCGCGAGAATAATCGTTGATAGATATAATGAGTTTTATGAATTGAAGAAAAGTATTCTTCTTAGCAGTAAGAAAGGAACTACCATGTCTTCTATCGATTCAAACAAATTTCCGGGTTTCGTTTCATTGCTTAATCAGTGGATTAAGCTTGCTGTTAAATCGGATAGAGATAAGATTATTAAGGCTTTGGATAAGACCGGCGCGCTTGAATATAATTATGAGGGGCATGATACAACCGGCAATGCCAGATCAAGAGATCTCTCTTACTTTGTATACAAAGTGAATAAAGAGATTGGCGAGGGCTCGGCTTTTTACGACAAAGGGGTGGAGTTGCAGAAATACATAAGTGAAAGCTTAATAAAGGATAATAAGACCACAGGCCCTCACTACAGTTATTCTCGAATGAAGGGCTTGGCCGTTTATTTTCCCAAAATGATTTATGACACCAGCTATGATGAGATGCTTATTTCCAGAGATAGCTTATGGGATGATTTTATAAAATGGATTTTAGATGAGAGTTACGGGATAAAATAATGACACTTAAATTCGCAGAAAAAATAGCGTTTTTAGCCATGGTTCCTCTTATGGCGAGTTTGTCATTTGCCCAATTAACTCCCAAAGACGCGAAAGTGTTTGATAATTATGCCATGGAAATCAGTTCCGCTAATCCCGTGATTGCCAAAAAGTTCTTGGATGACAAGCCCTTTATAGATAAAATCAAAATCTCTTCGCCGGCGGTTGCCGCGAGGTTGATTTCAAAGGCTCAGGCGGTTGATGATCTCAGTAATCTTTTGGATAAGAGATTGTATAAGACCAGAGAGTATGAATTAAGCAAGGCCCTTCAATTAAGGATAGATAATGATAAAGTCCTTTCCTCGGTTGGTATTGGTCCGATTCCCGAAACTTTAATTCCCTGGATTAAAAAATATAAAAAGAAATACTCCGCTGAAAAAGTGGAGTTAATAGAGAGATCCAGCAGAAAATATGAAGTTATTTTCGGCACAATCCCTCCCACTACCGATGCTCAAAAAAGAACCGCGCAGACATGGGAAATTTCAACCATAAGAGAAAGGAATACTTTGCTTGCCAAGAGGGCGGCTGATTCTTTGGATGGTTTCATAAATCATCAAACCAGAACTGATACCGCTTATAAAGATTCTCTTATAAAGGCCGGTGTATTCAAATATCTTGATGCCCGCGGTCAGGCCAAGTTCAGTAAATATATGAAGCAAATATCCGCGGTTGAAAAAGCAAAATCGTCTTTAAACACCGAGCAAATAGCTCAGCTTAACGGCCAGCCCATAGAACAGCAAATGTATTTATTGGGAAAAGTTTTTGACCAAAGCGATATGAATGCCGGCTCTATTGAGACCGATGTAAACGCTTTGCGCCAATCACGGCCAGATGAAACCATAAACTTTCAAGAGAACCGGATTGTTACCGATCTTTTAAAAACAGCCGTGGTAAAAGAAGTAAAAGGCACCATAGCGGGAGATAAACTGCTTAAATTTTATAAAACCAATAAACTTGATATAGCCATAGCTTCTTGCCAAAATTGCAATGCTAAATTTGAGCCTTCAAATAACAGGATTGTTTTTGATTCAGACCTTATTCAGCAATATATGAGAATCAAAGGCATTGCCACCGAAGAGCTTCTTAAGGGCAAGGAAATTAATAATCTTGCCAAATATCTGGCGCCTATGTTTATTCATGAAGGAGCGCATCAGATGCAGCATGCCTGGGCGGATAAAAACAACATATACAAACCTTATACTCAGGAAGATGAGATAGAAGCTAACTCTTTGGAAGCCCTTTATACCATAGAGAAGCTTAAAAACGATAAAGAGTTTTCAAGTTTGATGAAAGGAATGAGAAAAAATTCCACTTACGCTAAAACAAGGATTGAATTGGCCGCGAGATTTAAAAAGAGCAGAGCCTTGTTTGCCGAGGATATTCGCCAGCAGTACTATTACGGCACGCCCTCTTTTGCTTCCTCGAGAGCGGAAATACTGAAAGCTGTTTCCGGGGAGATTGTGAGAAGGGAAACCTTGGATAAGGCCGCGCTTGGAGATATTGAAAAATACGGTTCAAACGCCGGTGAAGTAATGAGTATGACATCTTCGGAGCTTATAAGCGCGGTTGGTGATATTAAAACTTTAGCTCTTAAAAAAGTTCAAAACGATTTATTGAATTGCGCGGTGTATACGGATCATTATGATAATGCCGAGGATTGGACCGCGTCCATGCTGAAATTTGCTTCAGCCGGTAACACATCCGCAAAAGTTTCATCTAAAGTTCCGGCGCTTAAATGAAAGAAATTTGTAGCGGGCGGCTTGCTCGCCGAAGGTGTGTGGCGGGAATTACCATTCGCCATTTTCGTGGTTTAGTTAATTTTTACTTGTGATCTGTGACTTGCAACTTGCAACTTAATTTTCTGAAAGAAAATTATAAGAGGTTATATGCTTAAAAAAGTAATTCCGGTTTTAATTGTTTTGTTTGTGATAGGCGGTGTTGTTTATATTAAGCGCTCCAAAAAGCCATTAGTTTCGCCCGCGCCGGCGCAAAAAGAACAATTAAATTTGTCTGATGAATTTAAGGGCCTTGAAAAAAATTTCGAGGCTTCAGCTTCGGGCTTTAAGAGATTTATCATGGATAAGGAATATTTTTTATGTGATATTCCCGAAGCATGGGAATTTTCAAAAATGGAAGAAAGAAAAAATAGAAAAGGGGCTTATGGCTTACAGGTTGTTGGGCCCCGAATCGGCGATGCTCCCACGCTGGCTCGTGTAACTTTTTATTTAAGGGAGAATGTATATTTTAACGGGCATGAAGATTTTATTGAAAGTAATTCCAAAGATATATTTGGCGATACGAAAACCGAAACCGACACATACGGGCCTGTAGAAAAAATAAAATTAAATGACAGAATCGCTTATCGTTTTGAAAGCGAAGTTCAATCAAATGTTAATCCCGAAAGTAAATCCGGAAAATTTATAATGATTAAAGAGAAGTTGTATGTAGTGCCCGGCGAAAAGGGTTTTCATGTTTTGCGTTTTATGAGTTCTTCTTCTGCTTATGATAAATATCTGCCGATATTTGAGGAAATGGTTTATTCATTCAGAGGAATATAAAGAAACGGATAGAGAGCAGAAAGCAGAGAGTAGAAATCCGTGAACAGAAATTTAAAAGAAACTTACTAAAAAATAAAAAGAGGGCGGAGCTTTTTAGCTCCGCCCTCTTACTTACACGCGCTCATTTTATCTACCCCGATTAAAAGTTATAGCTGAGGCTCAGTTTGTTTACCGTTTCAAATTCCCCCATCGGAGTAAAGGAATAATCCACAGTCATATTGTTGGCGGTTTTTAAGCCTATGCCGCCCGATATGCTGCCGGCTATATCTTGAGAGCCGCCATCCAAGGCCATGCTTGAATATCCGCCTCTAAGCGACAAGCCGCCCATTACATTATATTCAGTGCCAAAACTCAAAAATGTTTTCTTATCGTAAACCATGCGTTTAATATCCATGGATAAGTTTATAGCCGACATAATGCCCAGCGCGGCTCCCGCGTTAATGGATAAAGGCAGGTTTTCGCGTTCATTTATAAACTTCATGCCATAACCCAAGTTTCTCACGGAAATGCCAAGGGCAAGCGGTAATTGGCTGTCTATGCGATGATTTATTCCCATATCAAAAGCCAAAGCATTGGCTGAGTAATTGGCAATATTGCTTGAAAGAAATTTTATTCCCAGACCAATGCCTGAAGAGCCGGTGATTTTTCTGGCCAGAGCAAACGACATAACCATATCGGACGCGTCAAAATTGCCTGCGGAAGATCTGTTAGCGCTTCGCGTATCAAATGTGCCATGGCTGAATTTGGCAAATGAAAATGCGGCTTTAAAATCTTTTATTGGAAATGCCATTGCCGCGAAGTCATAGCTATTATCCATCATGCCGTCCGCGTGCATGAAAGACAGCTCCCTTTTGTTCATAAAGGCAAGACCCGCGGTATTATAGTATATGGAATTGATATCATTGGACATGGCGGTATAAGCCGAGCCCATAGCTCCGGGTTTGGCGCCCATTTCAATATTAAGGAAGTCCGCGCCCGATTCAAGGGCGGATGCCATATGAGGGAGGGGAGTGAATATGAAGGCCATAGCGAGTAATAAGACATAAGGGCGCGACAGCCAGTAAGCTATGCTGTTTGCCCAGTCTATATTTTTTTTAGCTATAGTCTTCATAACCATTTACCTTATTATCGCGAACTTTCCCGTCTTTTTTAATTTTACTCCGCCTTTTTTAACTTCCACATAGTAAAGATATATGCCGCTTGTCATATCGGTTCCCAAAGCTGTTTCATAAGCGTATTTTGCTCCGCTTCCATCATCAATAAGAGTCGCGGCCTGGCTGATATTTAATTGTTTTACCTGTCTGCCGGATAAAGTGTAAATTCTTATTAAAACGCTATCGGCGTCTTTTGATTCAATGTGTATCTTGGGTTCTACCGCCGCCGCGGGATTTGGAAATACATAAACATTGCCCAGTGAGAAATCAGCCGCCGGCGTTTCAGCCGGAACTTCAGCGGGAATCGCATTGGTCATAATTTGATAAACCGAAAAGTGAGAGGTTTGGGTTTTAACCACTTTGTCTTCTTTTGATACCGTGGACGCCATTGCTTCCCATTCTTCCGATTCGGGGTTCCAATAACAAATTTTTAAGTTCTCCTCTTTGGCTCCTTGAGGCAAGTCTTCGGAATTGTATTTTATGGCTATGGTTACGGGTTTTTCAAATTTCATGCCGTGCGGTCCGAATTTTACGGCTTTAGATACGGATTTCAACTCTTTTTTATCGCCGGCAATAATTCTCTTGGCTTTCTCCGCTTTGCTTACTAAATCAGCATTTTCGTTTTCTATTGTCAGCAAGAGTTCGGGATTGCCTGGGAAAGCGTCCGCAGGAATATTCACGGAGTGGCCTTGCGGGGATTTTCTTATGCCGATTCTTTCATGCATTGTTTTTTTGAAATTTTTGCTGGCGTGAATGGTCCAGTTTGTATTTGTTCCTTCAAATACTGTTCCGTCTTTAAGTTCTCCTATAATTGTTAATGTTACCTCTCCTTCAGGCAGGGCATTCGATACTTTTTTTCTGCTGAATTTGAACATCGCGTATGTATGGCCGCTTAACTTATCAAAATCCGCGCAGTCGCCCTCATAAATTTTTGTAGTCCATTTTTTGTCTACAAAAATAGGCTCTATGGGATTTCCGTTTACGGCTGATATTTTTACTGTTAACGGGTTGATGTCGTTCACATCTGCTTCCGGCAGTCCGACTATGGCGGTTATCCATTTGCCATTGGATTTTTTATTCAAGGTCGTTGGATTTATTTGCACAAAAGCCTTGGGATCTTTTTTAAGGCTTAAAAAAGTTATATCGGCTTGAGGGTCGGCTATATAGCTTAAGCCGCCACCCAGGGAATAGAGATATTCTTCATTTGCCACCGAGGAATTTCCGAGCATGTTTTTCGGCATTGAATGTAGAGCCTGCCATGAACCCAGATTTCCGTCATCCAAAATAGGCGCGAAATAAACCGCGTTTGTGACGCCCTCTCCGTTATAGCCGCCGAGGGTGTAAATGTTTTTGCCTGAAGTTGATGCCGCGTGAAGCGTAAGGGGCTCAATCAGAGAAGATGTTTCCTGCCATGAACTTAAGCTTCCGTCTTCAAGCACGCTTGCCATATAAACTTTGGAGGAGATATTGTTATTGGGCGTTCCATCCGCGAAATAAAAACCATTATTTATGGTTCCGCCGATTATGTAAATTTTATCGCCTACGGTGATGGCTTTATGTCCAAAAAGATTGGCGGGCAGAGAGTTTGCCGTTTTCCACGGTCCGAGAGTTTTGTCAGCCAGGATATCGGCATAATAGACACTGGAGCTTGCTCCAACGCTTTTTATCATGCCGCCAAGAACATAGAGACGGTTTCCACTTACGATGGCCGCATGTCCCATAAGTTTTTGCGGCATGGGAGTTGTAGCCTGCCATGAACCGAGTGAGCCGTCTTCATTGGTGGAGGCGTAATAAGCCACATTTCTCGGTCCGAATATATTGGTTCCTCCAAGCACATAAACGGTATTATTATGGGCGGCCGAAGCATGAAGACCGAGTCCTAAGAATTCCGGCAGATCATTGGCCACTGCCCAAGCGCCGAGCGTGCCGTCGGCGTTTATACTGGCGCAGTAATAGACATTGTTCAAGAAGCCACCGGTTCCCCTGAAACCGCCGGTATCGCTTATGCCGCCCGAAACATAAATTTTATTGTTTAGCAAAATTGAGGTGTGAGTAAGCAGAGCTTGAGGCAAAGGAGAGGTTTCAATGAATTGGGCATGCGCAATAGTAAGCAAGCAACCCATTATTGAAAACAGTATTGCAGAGAGAAGTATTTTTTTACCATTCATAATCATCATAGGCTCCAAAAAAAATACCGAAACAATATACCCTATCGTGCTATAAAGTATAATCTTTCGGTAACTCGGCCGGCATGGAAACAGTATTTTCGCCTTTCGGCAGCTCGACTAGCATTGAGACTCTGTCCCTTTAGCTCCGCAGCTTTGCGCTCCCGACCTTTCGGCGCGGGATTGCCTTTATCGTTCTCTACTGATAGTATAACAGGTATTTGACATTTGTCAAGTGGCAAAAAAGAGCATTAAAGAAGCAATATGGAGGGCATTTAATATATAATACTTTGGTTAGGCGGAAAAGACCGATATTATGCTCAAATTTAAAAAAATAATACTTGTTTTCCTTCTGAATGCCATTGTTGCCTCTTCTTATGCTTCATTGGATGGAGGCAATCCTGGTGATTTTCTCAGGCGTTCTATTGGAGCCAATGGCGGGGCCATAGGTTATCCTTACGCGGCCATTACAAATGGGGCTGACTCTATTTTTTATAATCCGGCCGCTATTTCGCTCGCCACTAAGCCTGAAATAAATTTTTCCAGAACTTGGCTTTTTGAAAATACCGATTATTCGTTTTTTGGTTTTGTTTATCCCCGCAAAAATCATGGTTTTGGAGTGGGTTTTATAAGGCAATATAGCTCGGATTATGAGAAAAGGGTTAATCCTTATGATTCTCCCTCCGGTTTCTCAATTTCAAATGACGCTTTTATGGCGGCATATTCCATAAAGGCTCCGTTTAATTATTTTCCCACGCAACTTGGAATTAATTTTAAGGGTATTCGCTATAATATCGACAATCATTCCGATATGGGCTATGGCGCCGATTTTGCTTTTATGGCTCAGCCGAGCAAGAAGCTTAATTTGTCTTTTGTTTTCTATAATTTTCTCAGGCCCAAACTAAAGCTTGTTTCAAAAGAAATAACTTATTCGCAGGGGTTCAATTTGGCTTTGGCGCGCAAATATGAAGTGAATAGAGATATTTCCGTTCAAGCGGGTATCAGCGCGCTTAAATATGAACGGCAAGATGAGGAGTTATCATTGGGCGGTAAGTTGTCATATAAGAAAAGAGCTTTTCTTCAAGCGGGTTTTTCATCGCGCGGTTTTTCAGGCGGAGTGGGCGTTAAAGCCGGAAATTATGAAACTGCTTACTCCATGGTTTTTCATGAAATCGAGCCCCTGCACACAATAGATTTCACCATGCGTTTTGGCATGACCGCAAAGGAGCTTCAAAATTATATTCAAAAAGGCATAAATAAATTTAATAAGGAAGACGCGTCCCGCCTGGCAGGCGTGTATATGCGCCAAGCTGAAATCTTTTATAAAAACAAAAACTATATCAAAGCCGAAAGCACGGCGGAAAACGCTCTTTTATTAAAACCTTCGGATAAAGCGATTATCAAAAAAGTTGAATTTTATAAAAAAGAAAATAAAATCCGCTTAAACAAGCAAATGATAGACAGAATGGTTTTTCTGGCCAAAGGCTATTATGAAAAGAAAGATTTTATGGAAAGCAGGAAGTATTGGCGGAATGTTCTTGAAATAGATGCGGCTCACATCGAGGCGGGCGAGTTTATAAATAAAATTGCCAAGAATTTATCGCAAGAAGAAAAAAACCGGCTTAAAGACGAAAAATACCGGCAATTGGAAGAAAAGGCGGGTAAATTTATTTCGCTCGCGGCCAAACTGCTTAAACAAAAAAAATATTCCAAAGCTTTAAAATCCGCTCGCAAGGCGCTTAAATATTTGCCCGGCGATAGCCGAGCCAAATCCATTGTTTCCATCGCGTCGCAGGGTATTAAAATTGAAATCAAAGGAAAATGGAATAAGGCCATGAGATTTTTTAATAAAAAATCTTATGCCGAGGCGCTGGTTATATTTAAAGAAATTTTAGAAGAGGAACCGAAAAATAAAGCGGCGGCTAAAAAGATAAAAATGTGCGAGGCTTCATTCAGGACTATAATCAGTATTCAGGATAAAAAGAAAGTGGAAAAACTTTATTATATGGCCGTTGATTCTTATCTTAAAAATAAATTCAGCGATTCGCGCAAATATCTTAATGATATATTTAAAATTAATCCCTTAAATGAAACGGCAAGAAAATTAAGGGAAAAATTAGACAAGGTTTCAGGCAATGAATAAACTAAAAAATATTTTTTGGATATGCGCGCTGGTTTTTTGTTCTTTTGCCGTATCATCGTTAAATTTGGCGCATGCTGTTGATTTAAGCGGAGCCGATTTAACTCCCTCCGATTATGAAACGATAAGCGGCACTTATACAAATGTCGGCAATTTTATTATAGGCGCAGGTGATACTGTTTTTATCGCTCCGGGGGAAGGCCTTTTTATTTATGCTTCTTCTGTCACTATAACGGGACATTTAAATGCCAATGGCAGAGGTAATCCTGGCGGTAGCGGTGGAGAAAATGGACTTATAGGCGGTAATGGTTTTGGACTCGGCGGCGGTTTTGGAGGATCAGCCGGTGATGGCGGCGGCGGCGCCGGTTATGGAGATTCCGATGAGGACGGTCAAAGCGGTGGAGACGGAAATGTGGATGGTTCCGGCGGTTCTGGCGGAGGTGAATATAATTCAACTACCACTATAACAATTCCTTTTTCTGCGGATGATATATATTTGGGTTCCGGAGGTGGCGGAGGTGGTGGTGGTAATAGTTATACCACAAGCGGTTCCGGCGGTTCGGGAGGAGGATTGATTTATCTGCAGGCCAATTATATCGCTATAGTAGGCAGTATAACGGTTAATGGTTCCAATGGCGGAAGCGGTTTAAATAGTGATGACTGTGCTGGTAATCCCGGCGGCGGTGGCGGCGGTTCCGGCGGAAGCATAATCATAAAGTCTCTTGAAAATTTTGTAATGACAAATTCTTATTTATCATCTGTAGGTGGTATAGGCGGGGCCACTATGTGCAATGGAGGAACAACCACTAATCCCGGTGGCGGCGGCGCTGGCGGCAGAATAAAATTGATTTACAATAGTCATTCTTTTTCAAATGTAATTATTTCCACAGGCATCGGCATAGGTGGAGAAGATTTAATTTTTGCTCTTTATGCTAAAGACGGTTCAAGCGGAACCGTGTCTTACGGAATTATGGCATCTTCACCAACAGGTTTTAATTTTGGAAGCATCTTTATTACTTCAGCCACATATGCTTGGAGTGATAAGCTTGTAGGAGAATGGGGGGAGGTTTTAAATTATTTGCCTTCTCTGACAACTTATCAATTTAGAGTTTTTACCGATACCTCGGCTATTCCTTTTACGGATTATTTTACGGGAGTGTCGGTCGCGAGCGATACTTTAACCGTTACCGAAAGCGCTCTTATTCCAAATACAACGGTGCAAAGGTTTTTAACGGCTTATACCGATTTTGGAGACAGTCTTCCTTCGGCAAGTATTTCAACTTATACATACGCGGCTGTTCCCGATACCCTCAGTCAAAATCCATTTTCATCGGTTAGTGAAAATTCATTAATTTTCACTTGGTCTTCCGGCACCGCCGCTGTGGGCTATAATCCGTCTTATACCGACTATGAAATAAGCCGTTCCAGCCATAGTGATTTTAGCTTGAATGTTTCCACAAATTTTACGGTGGGTTTATCTTCATCGGTCAGCACTCTTTCTCCCAATACCACTTATTATTTTAGAGTCAGGGCAAAAGGCTTAAATAATGTTTACACGGATTTTCCTCAAATTGTTTCCACCGCGACTTTCGCTTCTGCTCCGTCCGCTTCCGCTTTTGAAAATGTTTATATTTCAAGTCTTGTATTTGTTTGGAATGAAGGAACTAATCCCGCCGGCACTTTTTTTGAGGTTTATCTTTCAACGGATAACTTTCTCAGTATTACAACTCAAACTTTAACTTCTCAAACTACGGCTATTTTTGAAAATCTTGACGCGGGCTATGCTTATTATGCGAAAGCCAGAGCTTTAAATCATGGCGGGGTTCAAAGCAATTACAGCGTTACCGTTTCAACAATTGTGGGAAATATGTCTAATCTTGATACGCCGTCAAAACCCAATCCTCCGGCGCCGAGAAATTCTTATTCTTATGACGGAGCGGCTGAATTTATTTGGTATCCGCCGTCAGGGAGTGTTCCCATTTATCGTTATTGGCTTGAAATTGGCATAAGCCCGGGAGCCAATGATTTTCTCGCGGTTTTTGAAACAACGGCTTTATCATATTCAACCAATACGCTTGTAAGCGGTAAAAATTATTACGCGCGGGTAATGGCTGAAAGCGAGGCGGGGATATTAAGCGAGTTCTCGGATTCAGGCCCCGGCGTTTCAGTTTGGGTTAAGCAAACGGAAGCCGCGATTAATAAAGCTTATAATTGGCCGAATCCTTTTTCGCCGATAGAGGAAGTCACCAATATAGGGTTTAATCTTAAAGAGGCCGCGAGAGTTGAATTTAAAATATATACGCTTTCAGGCCATCAGGTATATGAAAAAAGTCAAAGTGAAAGTTCTTCGGGCAATAAGGTTTGGACATGGAATGGCAGAAATGGCGCCGGCAGAATGGTTGAACCCGGCGGGTATATAGCTCTGATAATGAAACATTATCAAAGCGGAGTTGAAACTCAAAAATTCAAAATAGCGGTATTATATTAGTTAGGCAATTTAGGAATTAAAGAACAGTTATGAAAAGATTTAATAAACTCAGTATTAAACTTTGTATATTTTCCTCCATATTGATACTTGCCATAATCGGAGTTATGGCGCATTTTATAATGAAGGATGCCAAAGCATCTTTGATTACCGAGTTTAATCTTCGTTCGGATTCTTTTGCCAGAGCCGCGAGAGAAGCCTTTGTTCCCAATCTTGATATTTTCAATCTGCATTTAAGAGTAAATGAAATAAGCGCCGAAAAGGCCGTTAAATACGCTTTAATAGCCGATAAAACCGGAAAAATCATTTCTCATTCAGAAGCTGAAAAAATCGGTGAAACGGATAATACCTCCGAGGGAAAAGCCGCGAGAAATTGTGATAAGTTCTTGGTTCAAAAATTTATTTCAGGCAAGAACGGCCATGAATATTACTATATGTCCGTTCCAATTTTCCTTGGAGCGGATAGGCTTGCGACTGTCGTTATCGCTCTTAGCAGCGCAACCATAAATGAGGCCCTTAAGGATACGCGAAACAAAATATTAATCATATCTCTTATCGCTTTATTGTTCGCGATATTGGGCACGATTATAATAGTAAATTGGTTCACAAGACCTTTGCCTATTCTGGTAAAGGCGGCGAGGAAAGTGGGAGACGGCAATCTTGATTTAAAGATTGAAGGCGAAGGAACGGATGAAATAGGTTTGCTGGCAAAAGCTTTTAATAATATGGTCAAAGGCTTGAGAGAAAGGGATTATATAAGAGGAATGTTTAAAAGATATATGAGTTCAAAGGAAGTGGCGGATGCTGTTTTAAAAGGAGGGCTCTCACTTGTAGGAGAAAGAAAAGATATAGTGGTTCTATTCGCGGATATAAGAGATTTCAGCACTATAAGCGTTAATTGTGAGCCTGAAGAAACAGTAAAGCTATTGAACGATTATTTTTCCATAATGACTAAAATAATTATCAAAAGGGGCGGAAACATAGATAAGTATATAGGAGACGGTTTGCTTGCCATTTTTGGCGCGCCTTTTCCCTTAAAGGACGCGAAGTTGCAGGCTCTTTCGTCCGCCATTGAAATGCGAAACGCGTTAAAAGGTTTCAATAGAGATAGAGAATTAAAGGGTTCTAATCCAATAAGGGTGGGTATTTGTGTTACTTCCGGCATTGCCATTGTGGGTAATATTGGCAGTGAGGAGCATACGGAATACACCGCTATCGGCGAGCCCGTTAATTTGGCGGCAAGGCTTGAAGGGATTAATAAAAGGTTTGGCACAGACTTGATAGTTTCCAAAAGCATTTCGGATAAGATGAAAGAGAATTTTTCATTTAAGGAATTGGGCGCTCATCAAATCCGGGGTTGGAAAGAACCTCTTGAAATATTTGAACTTCCCGAGTCAGTGGAATAGGGGGAAGTGTGGCAAAATTTCGCGGGTTAGAGGCCTTTCGATATTTACCTGTAGGATCAGGGTCGGCACGAGCCAATCCCGCCCTTCTCTCTCTCACTTCGCTGTAAGCGTATGCGGAGTTCCGAAGAGCCCTACAGGCAAACACCGAAACGCCTCATTAAATTTATTCCGCAAAATCTTGTGCCACTCTTTTAGATATAGATACATCTCTGCAAGATAGAAACTCGAGAACTTGTGTCCATAGCAGTCCTTTCGAAAGCCCAGTCCACTCGCCCCAACCCAAATTAAGATACAGCCGACTTACCCTGTTTCATAAGGAAATTCCTGATGGAATTTGATATGTTGTTTCAGATAGTGAACAATTGTGTAGTTAGACATTAATGAAGAATAATCGGGGAATAAAGCAGCGTCCCGGATGTCTCATATGTTTCAAAATTTTTCGCGATAGCGGAAAATACTTATTGCCAAAATCAAAAAACACTGCTAGACTATTCTTACGCGATTTGAGCAGGTTTGGATGCGGAGGTTTTAAATTTATGAAGAAAATAATTTTTTTGATAACCGGTTTGATTTTTTTTGGCGGTTTTGTTTTAAATAGCGCGGCGTTAAGCATAAATTTTCATAAAACTATTGAGCCCTTTTTTGGGGTCAATCATGGTGAGGTTCCTTCTGTTTCCAACCATATTCAGCCATTTAACACTTCGATGGATATGGAAGAAGGGCCGGTGTCCGATGAGATTGTTCGCGAGCGATACAACCGAATCAAAGATAGTGAGGTCACAAAGCATCAAGGTTTTTCTATTTCCAAAATACACTCTTTGTTTCATTTGACAAATACAAACAAAGTGGCGGGTTTGGAGTATGTGTACAAGTATGACCCTACGGAAGCATTGGGTTTTTGTTTTGGAAGATCCATGGCGGCTCATTTGATTGCTTTAAAAATGGGTTTGTCCGAAAATAATATTAAAAAACTATTCGTAATAGGAGATCTTCGTTCGGGTCTTAACCCTGAATGGAGGTTTCATGTTACTACGCTTGTAAAAGGGGATGACAATGATTGGTATGCCATTGATCCCGTTATGTATCGCCCCCTGAGGATGGATGGTTGGCTTAGAAATCTTCAAAGGATATGGGACAGAAATAAAAAAGCCACATTTTACATAACGCCCCCGGATGCCATTATGCCTGATTTAAGTATTGTCCCGGATATAGAAAAAGAGACGGGGGAAAATATCATTGAACTCAGTTTTGATCCTCTCAATAAGCCGGGTTTTGACAAAAAAAATATTTCCGGCAATATAGCGAAGGTTTTTGAGATTAGTGAAGAAGCGAATTATAAATATTTTTCCGATACCGGCGAAAGGGAAAACAGATTTAATTTCACTCATATAACCGTAAACGGAGCGAGTCTTGATTATCATAATTATTTTGCCGATCTTACTCAAAACATATTAAGCTCTCCTGCGGAGATTTCCGAATTCATGCAAGCATCCTTTACTTACTCGGTGCCTTCTATGGATATGGATATGCCTGTAAGGAAAGATTTGGGCAGTATGAAATTGCATCTCTTTAAATAAAAAAATAGATTGTTTAAAAAAAGGCCTCTTGAATTATTCAAGAGGCCTTTTTGCGTGATTTTATTTTCTTTGCGATAATAAATTGTTAAAATCTGGAAAGGGTTTAAATACGCAAATTTACTGTTTTTGAGAATTAAATATCGGCGGTTTTGCAGATAAATTCAATGCCGCGACAATGGGACGGTTATATTGGAAAATTTAAAAAAGACGCTTTATGACGCGAATGTCGGCAAGTTTTACGATGAATGGGAATCAAAGGCTTCCGATGAGAGGGAATCTATAATATCTCGGAAGTTGGATGAACATATTGAATTTACAATGAAGAATGTCCCTTTTTACAGGGACAGACTTTCTTCTTACGGTAAAAACGGAAAATATCCTCTTTCAAGTATTCCTGTTTTAAATTCCTCCAAATTGAGAGAACTTTTGCCGCCTCAAAGCGCGGATATTGTGGTTGGCAATCAAAAAGATTATAACGTGTTTCAGAGTGGCGGCACGACCGGTTTTCCAAAGACAACCATTTTCAGCCATGAAGAGCTTGAGGGCCTTAATCTTCCAAACGCCCGCGGGTTTTTTGCTCTTGGTTTAAACAAAGATGACAGGGTCGCCAATATGTTTGCCGTGGGCGGGCTTTATATGACTTTTCTTCACATTAATAGAATGCTTCAGCAATATGGATGCATGAATTTTCCTTTTTCCAATCATTCTCAAATAGGTTTTGTTAAAACCGTGGTTGAAAAATTTAATATTAATTGTATTACGGGAATTACCAGCGTTGTTTTAAACGCTTTAAGAGGCATGGCCAAAGCTGAACCCGGTAGAATCCGTTTTGATAAAGTTTTTTACGGCGGAGAGCATATTTATGAAGCGGACAAAAAGGAAATAAAAAAAACTTTTGGCGCTAAAATTATCGCCGCTCCCGGTTATGGAACAATAGACAGCTGGTATATAGGATATCAGTGCGCTCATTGCGATACGGGCGTTTTTCACGCTCATGACGATCAATGCTATATTGAAATAGTTAATGAGGAAACGGGAAAGCATTGCGAGGCCGGAGAAGAAGGCCTGATTTATGTTACGCCGTTTACGCGCAGATTAACGCCGATTATCAGATATAGAGTCGGAGATCGCGCCATATGGCTTAAAGAAAAATGTTCCTGCGGGCGGACAACTCCGGTTTTTAAACTTCTTGGCAGAAGCGATGATACATTGAGAATCGGTTTTGATTCGATTGATTATGATTATATGCAGAAAGCGGTAGGCAAAATAGGAAGATTATCAAGTTCCGTTCAAATGGAGAAAATAAGGGAATCCGGCCGGGACAGATTGATTATCAGGGTGGAAACGGACGCTCCTGAAGTTGAATATTCCCAAATAGCCAAAAATTTGGAAGATGAAATAATGAAAAATCGCGATACTTTAAGGGAATCGGTATTAAACGGCGCCGTGCTTCCCGTAAAAATAGAAATTTTAAAGCATGGCGATATCGCCAGAAATCCGCGCACAGGAAAATTAACAAGAACCATAGATTCTCTTAAGTCTGTTTAAAATGAAAATATTAAAATCCTTTCTCAAAACCAATCCGGCGCCAAATTTTATTAATCCCGCCCTTTCTTTTATTGTCTCTTCGGCGCGGACGCTTAAAATACCGGATGAAAGCCTTGCCCTTATTGAGAAAACAGCCTCCTCCGCCATAGCTCTCGTAGCCGAATGTTTATTGGCGGGAGGAAGTGACGATCCTGTTGTAATCGGTGTTTTTGAATCCGAAGGCAAGTTTAATATTGAAATAATTAATCGCGGTATTCCTCTTCTTTTTACCGAGGGTGAATTTGAGGGCGGTATTGTTGCCGGTTCTTGTTTGTCCGAATTTCGCGAATCGGCGCGAAACGCGGATGATATGTCTATAAAAAATTTAGGCAGAAAAGGGCAGGCGATTATATTGCGATTTAATATGCCTTCAAAGCCCGAAGGGGATTTTTCCGATGAAGCGCCGCGGGAAAAAAATATTTTGGAAGATAAAGGCATTGCCATAAGGCCTCTTAAATCCGGCGAAGAAATAAATTTGAGCCAGCTTTTTTATTTTGTTTACGGCTATAAGTATATTCATGAGTCCATTTATTACCCCGAAAGAATAAAGGATATGATTAAGAGAGGGGATTTGATTTCCGTGGTGGCGGCTTTGCCGGGCGGAAGATTGGTGGGGCATGTCGGGCTTGTAAAATGGGGGTCTTCTCCTCCCGTTTTTGAAGCGGCTTTGGGCCTGGTGGATCCGGCTTTAAAGTCAAAAGGGCTTTTTAAAGATATGTTCATAGCGATAATTGAAAAAGTTAAAATAACTCCCATGCAATACTGTTTTTTTGATTTTGTCACCAATCATGATTTAAGCCAAAAATTTATTTCCAAATTCGGAACCCGCGATATGTCCATTTTTGTCGGATGCCAGTCTAAATTGAATCAGGCGAGGCTTGAAAA
>DAOWCC010000129.1 GCA_030639665.1 Elusimicrobiota bacterium
ATATATTGATACTGAAAAAGTTTCGCATATTCCCAACAACCTCTATACATTCCGTTATAATGGATGGTACGATTATATCGGCCGCGGTTACACCTACGCGGTGATTAAATCGGACCCTTTGGTTGTAAAGGCGTCTCCGACGGAAACTCATCTCGGCAAAGGCTGGATGTCCGTGCGGATTGTTCCCGGCGAATACCGAGACAAAGCCGAGATTGATTTCAATGCCAAGTGATTTTAATATTTTTTCCGCGGAATGTTTTAATTTGATTGAAGCTATTTTGTGGATAGGCATCGGTTTGGGCTTATATATGGCTCACAAATCTTTTCCGGTAAAAGAGTATAAGAATATAGTGATTACGGCGATTCTTTTTCTGCTTTTCGGCGTTTCGGATATTATTGAAATTTATAGCGGCGCCTGGTGGAGTCCATGGTGGTTATTAGTTTGGAAGATTTCAAATGGAATCGCTCTTTTATATTTCACTTTCAAACTTCTTAAATCAGAAAAACTCAAGCGAAATTAAAATTATACCGAGAAAATAAATATGCCACCGTCTAAGTAAAAAGGCGCCTTTTGTTTTAATAAAATTTCGACTTTATTTCATTTCGTATTTTAGTTTCGGAAAGAGCGCATCTAAAACCTATATCGTCGCTCGTTTTTGAATAACGCGCTCTATTGGCGGAACGGCAGGAATTAATATCGGAGTCCCACGAACCTCCGCGTATAATATGATCGCGGCCATAGTCAGGTCCCTGAGGATTTACAGTTATCGGGCTTTCATAAGCTTTTTTGTCGTAAAAATCATTTACCCATTCCCAAACATTGCCATGCATATCATATAAACCAAAAGCATTGGATTTTTTTTGTCCTATGATACCGGGCATATTATTTGAATTTAATTTAAACCACGCATAATCTTCCGCTGGTTCATTTTTATCTGCAAAAGAGTATATTGTTTGTGTATTTGCTTTTGCCGCCGCTTCCCATTCGGCTTCGGTCGGAAGTCTTTTGTTTGCCCATTGGCAATAATCATTGGCGTTTTTCCAGGTTATTCCGATAATGGGATACTGAGGCGACTTAAGAATATGGGACAGTCTTTTATAATAATTATCGTTTCCCGTATCAATATTAAATATTCCGTTCGGTTTTATCCATTCGGGATAACCGGCGCCGCTTGCTTCAACAAATTTTAAGTAAGCGGCGGCATTGACCTCATATTTGTCCAAATAAAACGCGTCTAATTGCACTTTATGCAGAGGATATTCATCCGATTCGCCCAAATCTCTTTGCGAACCGATGAGATATTCTTTGGCGGGGATAAGTATCATATTCGCGGTAGCTTCTCCGAGTATCTTTGATTTATCTTTTTCTATGAGTTTTTTAACCGAAGTCAGACATGTTTTGCAAGAAGGAGCGGCGTTTTTTGACGAGATATAAGACAGAATATTGTTTGGTGATTTCAGGGAATTATCAGCTGAACATGCCTCGGGTTCCCCGTTTTTTTTGCTTTTTTTTACTTGCGAAAAAAAGAAAATTATATTGGCGCAAAGAAAAATGATTGATGCGAATGTCGTGAATTTTTTCATAGTTTTTATAATATTGTCGGGAGATTTTATTCTGTTTACAATGTTGAATCTTTCTCAAAGTTGATATCTTAACTTGAGAAATTAAACTAAATTATCTTTCCTCAAGGCAAGATGAGCGTCAAATTATTTAAAAAGAAAGCGGGTTTATAGATTTATTCATAGTTTATCCCTCGAAAAAAATTAAGCTATTGTGATATTTGCGAGATTGACATCCATTAAATTGTGTGGTTCAGTATATGGACGGAAATAAAATTATCTTGCAAAAATAAAGCGACGAATAAATATTGGTTAATAAATTCTAAATTTGAATTTAGAATTTATGATATAGCTTTTAAATTGTAAAAAGTAAAAGGATGACTGTGAGTAGCAACGAAAGTGTTTTTTGAGATTTTATTTTTGGTTTTTAAGTTTATCTAGTTCGTTTAGAAAATATTCGCCCAAACCACTATTAATGTTCCATATTTTTCTTACAGAGTCTTTATCCTTCATAATTTCAATGAGTTTAGGAGACCAATATTTCTTTTGGGGATGAAATACAGCATTTCGATACATTTTAAGGCTTCCATAAACACTATCTATATCAGATTGAATTTTTGGAATAGAAACGTTATTTTTTCGTAGAACTTCTAAAATAGCAAAAAGCATACCATACCAAATTGACATATATGCACCATATGGTCTTATAAAAAGGTTTTCAGGAGATATTTCACTTTTATTTGGGGAAACTTTTTTTACCTCTGTTTCAAAATGTTTTTTTATGACAAGTGTCCACATGTAATGTCGATGAAGAGTCATTAATTCTTCTTTGTTTAACATAGTTATCCTCTAGTTTTTGAAACTGCTCGCTGCTTTCGGCTTACTGTTTTCTATTTAGCATATAAGCCTGTAGGGCGATGATTGTTTTTGAGTCCTTGATTTTTCCGGTTTCTATCATTTTCATGGCTTTTTTTAGCGGGATGAATTCTATTTTAAGAAATTCATCTTCATCAGGCATGGCTTTTCCGGCTTTTAAATCTGTGGCAAAATATATTCTAAGCAATTCATTTGAGAATGCTGGTGTGGGCCAAAAGTCGACAAGATGTTCCAATTTTTTTGCGCAATAACCCGTTTCTTCTTTAAGTTCGGCAATAGCCCTTTTTAGAAAATTATCTTTTTTTGAATGAAGTTTTCCCGCCGGTATTTCATAGGTTGCTTCTCCTATGGGATATCTATATTGTTTGACAAAGACTATGTCTCCGTTTTTAAGAATCGGAAGCACCGCTACGGCTCCCGGATGTGTTAGATATTCTCTCTGGGCTGTTTTTCCATTGGGAAGCATGATGGTATCAACATTAAATCCCACCGCTTTACCCTCAAAAATTTTTTTGCTTTTCAGTTTTTTCTCAAGAAGTTTCATTTTATTCCTTTTTTTGCTTCGATTTTCAGACACTTAATTATACTACATCGGTGAGTCAGCCAAAGATTCGGTGGAAGAAATTCCCCAATGTTTTAGTGGGGAAATACCTCTATCGGGATATTGACAATTTAAGGGTTGTCTGGTAAATTATAGGTAAGAAAAATGACTTTCTTTTGAACGCCTAAAGGCGTGTTGAGGAGAGTCCGGTTTTTTGTTTTTAAAAATGGACGGATTAATGGATACGCCAAAACAAAATAATAATAGTGTTTACGGTAAAGTTATCGGCTGCGCGATTATATTTGCGTTCGGATGCTTATTGGTTTCGGCTTTAATAATGCCTGCCGAGGCCCAGAATAATAAAGTGAAAATCATGGCTTATCTTCAATCGGATATTGATGAAGACGAATACAGAAAATTTATCAAGGATATTAATCAGTATTACGCCGATAATGGAATTAGCGTCAACTTTACCGTTGAACGAATAAAACGGTTTCCACCGAGCGGGGGTTGCAGCTATAATGCGTATGACAATGATGTTGTTATGCATGTCGGGTCGGGAAAAGGCCATTATAGGGGACCTCCGTATTTTATTGCCGGCGCCAATACCGATTCTCCTTTCGCCTTTACAAAGCTGGGAATTCGCGCCGAGGCGCATGAATTGGCTCATTTTCTCGGTTTTCAAGACCTCTATTGGTTTAGGTCTCAGTCTGTATTTTTTTCTCCTCCGATAGATGAAAAAAGCCTTATGGTGGATGTATATGGCGATGATGTTAAGTTCTGCTCTAACGCTAAATATGTGCTTAAAATGAATATTGCCCGTTTGAATAGCGGAGGGAGAAATTCAATATTATATCCCGCCGCCAGAGTTCCAAAAAAATTGCGTGTTCAAATTAAAGGCGTGAAAGATAAGGAATGCAAGGTTTATTCTTTTAAACGGAATTATAAAAAATTTCAAAGCCTGCCAAATGAAACGCCGATATTAACGGTAAATACCGATAGTTCCGGCATTTTTGAAATGGATACCTTTGATTCAATAACGGATGATGATAATGAAGTCTTTGATTTATTTTTTATCGAGTGCAAACCTAAAAGATTCTGGCAGAAATCAGGAAAATTCTGGATTAATTCATTGGCTACGGAAACCTGTTACGCGGAAAACGGCGCCGTTTCCGTTTGCGATATCGCGTGCGTTAATTCCGGTGAATGGTGTGTTTTTAGTCCTATTCCCGATATGTTTAAACCTATAAGCAAACCCATTGATCTTCAACGGGGATATTCTATAAATGAGTCTGAACGGAAAGAAATTGTGGACAAAAATAAACCGGTTATTGGATTTGATTCGGAAAACAGCGGTAATGTCGGACAATTAAAAGGCAATGATCCGGTTCTGTCCAAGGAAGACTATACTCCACCTGAAATAAAAACTAATCCGGAAGATGAAAAGCAAAGTTTATGGGATAAATTAAAGTCTTTTTTTAGGTAAGGCGGAGTTTTTTATATCTTTGCGCGAAGTCAGTTTAAAATTTTGCGGGTTTTATAAAATGAGCGTAATTGTGGGAAGAGTTTAAGGTCCGGACAATTGTAATCGCCGCGCTGGCGGGGTGGCATTTCGTTAGCCTATCGTTTAATTATATAATTATATGATATATGAAATCTGCCGGATTTATTCATTTACATAATCATTCAACCTATTCTCTTTTGGATGGCATGCTGAAAATTACCGAGGGTAATAAGCCTTCGAATTTTTTGAAATCGCTTGCTGAACAAAGAGTTCCCGCTTTCGCCCTTACAGACCATGGCAATATGTATGGAGCCATGGATTTTTATTTTGCGGCCTCTTCATTGGGAATAAAACCGATAATCGGTTGTGAAGTATATATGGCGCCCGGCTCAATGACGGTAAAAACCGGCACAAAGAGAAGAGATAACGGCCACCTTACCCTATTGGCTAAAGACATGGAAGGCTATCATAATTTAATGGAGCTTGTAAGCAAAGGGTTTACCGAAGGTTTTTATCATGACCCCAGAATAGATTTGGAACTTTTGGCCAAACATAATAAAGGTCTTATTGCCCTTTCAGGCTGTCTTAAAGGGCATATAACCAGAGAATGCGCTAATGGCAATATTGATGAGGCGGTAAAACTTGCGGGAAAATATTCGGATATAATGGGCAAAGATAATTTTTATCTTGAAATAATGGACCATGGCATACCTGAAGAGCAGACGGCGCTTAAAAATCTTTTAGAGGTGGCAAAAATAACCAAGTTGCCTTTGGTTGCCACCAATGATTGTCATTATCAAAGTAAAGACGACTGGGAAGCGCATGACGCTCATATCTGTATTTCAACGCGTTCGGTGCTCAGTGATCCCAATAGAATGAAGATGACAACGCATGAATTGTATTATAAATCTCCTCAAGAGATGATTGAGCTTTTTTCTCATACGCCCGAAGCCATAAAAAATACCCTGTTAATAGCCGAGAGATGTAATTTAAAAATTGAAACGGGAAAATTTCATTTACCGAAGTTTAAACAGCCAGCGAAATTTAAAGATGACGCGGAATGTTTGGAGCAATATTGTCTTGAAGGCCTTAAAAAGAAAATGGGCAGGATTGGCGCCGATTATAAAAAAAGGCTTGATTATGAGCTTGGAGTTATACAGAGAATGGGCTTTGCGAGTTACTTCTTAATCGTAATGGATTTTATAGAACACGCCAGAGAGGTCGGCAATCCGGTGGGGCCGGGCAGAGGAAGCGGAGCGGGATCTTTAGTGGCTTTTTCTTTGGATATTACCAGAGTGGACCCCTTGGTTCACGGTTTATTGTTTGAACGATTCTTAAATCCCGACCGAAATACAATGCCGGATTTGGATATAGATTTTTCGGGCGAAGGCAGAGCTGAAGTTATTGAATATGTAAGAAATAAATACGGCGAAAATAATGTGGCAAGCATTATTACCTACGGAACATTGAAAGCCAAAGCCGCCATTAAAGATGTGGGCAGGGTTATGGGTATTCCTCTTGATGAGGTCAGTAAGCTGACCAAAATGTTTCCGAAAGAACAAAATGCGACTTTATATCAGATAATGAATGAAAGTGATGAAGTTAAAAAAGAGCTGAAAGACTCTAAAATTAAAAAACTTTTTGAAATCGCCCTAAAAGTTGAAGGGCTTAAAAGACATGTTGGAGTCCATGCCGCGGGGGTGGTTATAACCAGCAAGCCTGTGGTTCATTATGCTCCGGTTTCAAATAGAAATACCAAAAATATCGTGACAACTCAGTATGATGGTGGAATGCTGGATAAACTCGGGCTTTTGAAAGTTGATTTTTTGGGGCTCAGAACTTTAGCCGTTATAGATATGGCTTCAAAAATCATTAAAAAAAAGAAGACTGATTTTGATATTTATAAGATACCTCTTGACGATGAAAAAACTTTTGAGCTTTTATCGTCCGGAAATACCGCCGGAATATTTCAGCTTGAAAGCGAGGGTATGAAAGAATTGATAAGAGGCTTGAAGCCGTCTCTTTTTAGCGATATTTCAGCTTTAGTGGCATTATATCGTCCGGGGCCCATACAAAGCGGCATGCTGGTTGAATTTGTTGAAAGAAAGCATGGCAGAAAAAAAATAGTTTATGACCATCATTTGCTTGAACCTGTTTTGAAAGACACTTACGGCACCATTGTATACCAGGAACAGGTTATGGAAATAGCAAAGGCCATGGGCGGTTTTAAGCCCGGAGACGCCGATTATTTAAGAAAGGCGATGGGTAAGAAAAATTTTGAAGTAATGGAAAAATATAAACAGCAATTTATAGACGGCGCCAAGAAAAGAGATGTTCCTCATAAAATAGCCGATAAAGTGTTTGAGCAAATGCTTCAATTCGCGGCCTATGGTTTTAATAAATCCCATTCGGTGGCTTATGCTTTGGTCGCTTATCAGACCGCTTATCTTAAGGCTAATTATCCTCTGGAATTTATGTCTTCTCTCTTAACAAGTGAAATAGGCCATAGCCCGATAGACGCCGATGATAAAGAAAATAAGCTTGTTACCTATGTGGAAGAATCC
>DAOWCC010000147.1 GCA_030639665.1 Elusimicrobiota bacterium
AAGTATATGCATACGAGGGAATAAACCGGAGCAAATTGTAAATATGGGAAATGCGGTTTGGGCTTAGAGGCAAAAAAATGAGAAGCGACTACACCTTAAAACAACTTGAAACTGGTCTTGACAAACTAAGCCACTAAAAATTGCCCTATTATATTACAAATTATTTTTGAGTTTTTTCTTTCTTAGGGACAAATTCCGAAGCTAATTTCTGAGCTTTAGCAATTTGCTTGGTTGTCATTTTTTCCTCAATCTCATCTCTTGCTTTAGTTTTTTCACTGTTTTGAGAAGCTGCTAAATTAATCCATTTATGAGCTTTCACATAATTTTGAGATACCCCTTTCCCATAATAATACTTAAGACCTAAATTATATTGTGCGCTCTCGTGACCTTGCATCGCTGATTTTCTATACCATTTCACAGCTTTTTTATAATTTTGAGTTATACCTCGGCCATCTTCATAGAAAACGCCTAAATTATGTTGTGCGTTAGCATCACCTTGCATCGCTGATTTTCTATACCATTTTAAAGCTTTTTTATAATTTTGAGTTACACCTTCTCCTTCGTAATACAAAAGAGCTAAATTAAATTGTGCTATCGCATCACCTTGTTCCGCTGATTTTCTATACCATTTTGCAGCTTCTTTATAATTTTGTTCAACAGCCTTGCCAGCATCATACATTTCTCCTAAAGTCGTTTGTGCTAGAGGATGACCTTGCTCAGCAGCTTTTTTAATCCATTTTAAAGCTTTTTTATAATTTTGTGGAAAATCATTTTCCACAAAATATCCTATACCCAAAGCATAATGTGAATTTACATCTCCTTGCTCTGCTGCTTCTTTATAATTTTGTGGAAAATCATTCCCAACAAGATATCCCATACCCAAAATATATTGTGAATTTACATCTCCTTGTTCTGCTGCTTTTTTAAACCATATTAACGATTCTTTATTGTCTACACCAATATAATCCATAGCTAAATTAAATTGTGCATCCACAAAACCGTGTTTTGCTGCTTTCTCAGTCCATTTAATACTTTCTTTTTTATCCTTTTTAATACCATCGCCATTATAATACATGCCTGCTAATATAAACTCTGCTTTTGAATATCCTTTTTCAGCAATAGGACGAATAATTTTTAGAGCCTCTTCATATTTTTTTTTATCAATTAAAGTTTGTGCTTTTTCTAATTGTTTATCATATTTTTTTTCAGCAAGATGCTTATCCGGATTAAACTCTGATGACTTGTTATTGTTAATTTTTAATATAGTTGTTGATTTTATTTGAGCCTTAGTAAAACTCAAAGATAAAACTATTATCGCAAAAACTAAAGTAAGTGTTTTCTGTATTTTTTTCATGTTTGTTCTCCCAAATGATTTAATCTATAAACTTTCTTCTGCTTTATGTGATATATGGGTCTTGAGGTTTAGGAACGGAATTAAAAGCATGCCGGGGATTGAAAAGCAGAAAGCGGCTAAGAAGAAGGTTGTATAACCCACATGTTCTTGAAAATAACCGCTGACCATTCCCGGAAGCATCATGCCTAAAGCCATTATGCCCGTTGAAATGGCAAAATAGGAAGTTTTATATTTCTTTCCGCTTATTTCTATAAGGTAAAACATAAAGGCCGTTGTTCCAAGACCATAACCCAATTGTTCTGCGGCAATCAAAATATAAACCCAATACTGAGGTAGGGTTTGATGAAGCGACATATAAACATAGACAAGGTCGGGTAAGTTTAAAAGTAAAGCCATAGGCCAAATGCAGCGCTTAAGGCCATACTTCGCGATAATAACTCCACCGGCCACTCCTCCAATTATAAGAGCTAAAACTCCCACAGTTCCATAAATCCAACCCACCAGCGTGGTTTCAAGGCCAAGGCCTCCCTTGGCTATAGTATCAAGCAGGAAAGGGGCTGTCAGTTTGACCAGCATGGCTTCACCGAATCGATAGAGAAGAATAAAGGCGAGCATTATTAAAATACCTTTGCGCTTAAAATAACTTATAAAAACATCGCTAAATCCGTGCCAATCCAATTTCTCTTTTTTTACTGTTTCCACCTTAGGATAAGGCAAAACAAATTTATGATACAGGAATAAAATCAAAAATATCGCTCCGGCTATACACAGCGTGATAGTCCAGCTTAAGGGAATGTTCCCCGTTGATTTTTCAAGATGGCCACCCCATAAAACAAGCGCGCCGGTTGTAAAAATCATGCCCATGCGCCAGAAGAAAGCTCTTATGCCGACGAAAAAAGCCTGTTTGCTTTCATCCATAGCCAACATATAATAGCCGTCAATCGCTATATCCTGAGTTGCTGAGATAAAAGCAATTAGCATAAAAAAGCATGTGGACGCTAAAAGGAAGCCTTTGACTTGCAGTGAAAACCCACAGAGAAATAAGGCGAAAGCCATGATTATTTGCGTATATAAAATCCAGTTTCTTTTGGTGGAATATATATCCACAATCGGGCCCCAGAACATTTTTATAACCCATGGCAAATAAAGCAAGCTTGTCCAAAAAGCTATATCCGTATTTGAAACGCCCATCCTTTTATAAATAACAACCGCCAAAAAATTGACTATCATATACGGCAGGCCTTCGGCAAAATATGTCGTAGGCACATAAAACCATGGATTTCTATTTTCAACTTTCATTTTTTTCCTTTAAAATCAAATTCTTTGGCAGTATTAGAGTATAAGGTTTTTCCTTTATGACTGTTCTCTGCTTACTGTCTAAATTTAGTTTTGAAATTTAGACCAGTATAGTTTAACTTTTACTCTGTTTAAGACTCAAGTTAAACCATTTCCACTTTTGAAGTGGAAATGGTTTATGGAGAATTTAATTTCATTATGTTAAAATTTAGATGAAGAATTAAGGGTAGTTTCTACATTTAATTTATTGGAGCTGCAAATGGAATCTCTAAGTTTTTTATTTTCTCCCCACTCTATCGCCTATTCAATATTTATTATTATGCTGGTTTCCGCCATCGGTCTCGCCATTGGCGAGATAAAAATTTTTGGCGTAAATCTGGGCATAGCCGGAGTTCTTTTCTCCGGTATTTTATTCGGCCATTTCGGTTTTAATTTAAAACCTGAAATAATAGATTTTTTAAGAGATCTGGGTTTGATTCTTTTTGTTTACAGTATCGGCACTCAAGTTGGTCCCGGTTTTTTCTCTTCCTTTAAAAAAGAAGGCATAAAGTTTAATCTTCTGGCCGCCTCTGTAGTTCTTCTCGGCATCGGTATGACTTTAATTGTTAATTATCTTTCCCATATTGATATCGCGACAGCAATTGGAATGTATACGGGAGCTGTTACAAATACTCCCTCTTTGGCGGCGGCTCAGCAGGCGATTATAGGCATTAAAGCCACAATGGTAAACAATATTTCCGTCGGCTATGCTTTGGCATATCCCGGAGCCATTATGGGCATAATCTTATCCATGGTTTTTATTAAGTTTGTTTTTTCAAAAAAGGCCGATGAAGAAATAAAATCAGTGGAAATGATTAGCGGCGCTTCAAAATTGTCAGCGATAAGCATACAGGTTGATAATAAAAACATGGACGGTTTGCGTATAAAAGATATTCCGGCTATAGCGGAATTTGGCATTATAGTTTCAAGAATATGCCGTAATGATAATCTTACCATTGCCCACGGAAGTACTGAGATTAAAGTGGGAGATATTCTCTTGGTTGTCGGTGAAATTGAAAATATAAATAAATTCCGCCTTGTGGTCGGTTCCTCAAGCGATATGGATATTCAAAAATTGCCGAGCAAGATAATCAATTCGCGAATCATAGTTACCAAGAAAAATGTTATCGGCAAAACTTTAGCCGAACTCGGTCTTGAGGAAAAATATAATGTGATAATAACCAGAGCCGCGAGAGCCGATATTGAATTTTTGGTAGCGGATAAATATGTCCTGCAGTTTGGCGATAATGTCGTGGCGGTGGGAGAGGAAAGTTGTATTGAAAGGGTCTCATCTTTGCTCGGCAATTCTCCCAAAGATTTGCGCCATCCTCAGCTTATCCCCGTTTTTGTAGGCATTGTTTTGGGAGTTATTTTAGGGTCTATTCCCATTTTTATTCCCGGCTTCTCAACCCCGGTAAAACTTGGTCTTGCCGGCGGCCCTTTGATAATGGCCATTATTTTAAGTTATATTCAGCATATAGGTCCGCTTCATTGGTATATGCCGCCAAGCGCCAATCTCATGCTTAGGGAATTGGGCATAGTTTTATTTCTAGGTTGTGTGGGATTGAAATCAGGCACAAAATTTTTCAGCACGCTTTTGCACGGAAACGGCTTATCCATAATGCTTCTTGCTTTTTTGATAACCGTGATTCCATTGCTCATCGTGGGGATATTTGCGAAATATAAGCTTAAAGTGAAGTTTATGGCTTTATGCGGAATATTAAGCGGAAGCATGACGGATCCCCCCGCTTTGGCCTTTGCCAATTCCATAGCCACATCAAATCTTCCTTCGATGTCTTATGCCACGGTTTATCCGCTGGTTATGATTCTAAGAGTGATTTCCGCTCAGATACTGGTAATCCTTTTTGTGAGATAGAGAAAGGAAAAATTTAATATTATCTTTGAATGGAATCCTGTAAGTCTGCAGACTCGCTCATGCAGAAGTTTTAAACGCCGTTGTTCACTTCAATTTATTCGGCGACTGCGGAACTCGTGAAAAAACAATGTTTTTTAACTCAGACATCCTCGCCGTTTCGGTGAAATTCCCTCATAAATTTTGTTCGCAAGGCTTCCTCCAAACAAATCGGCGGATCCGCCAAAGCTGTGTGGCGGAAAACTTCAGAAATCGCTCCCTTACAGACTTATAGGATTCCCATATCTTCGCTTTTTGGTGATAATCCCGCCCAAAATAACTGCCTTATTCCCACCCGGTCTTATTCCGGTTTTGTTTCGTGGAGCTCGTCTTCAAGTTTTTGTTTCCTGAATGCCAAGTCGGGTTCCGAACGGTGTCGCTGGAGCAACGAGCCTTTTGGGGTTCTTTCGTATTTATTGTGGATATCATGCAGTTTTTTATATCCGTTAAATCCTGTAAATCTTGTCTAAAAAGTTGTTAGGTATTTCTGTGGTGTAAATTAGGAAAAACAAAGCATCTGACAGGATTAACAGCCAAAAACCCAAAGTCGTTCGTTGCAAAATCTTTGCCAGAATTACCTATATCTTCGCTTTTTGGTGATAATCCCGCCCAAAATAACTGCCTTATTCCTACCCGGTCTTATTCAGGGTTTATATTGTGGAGTTCTTCTTCGAGTTTTTCTCTTTCATATATCTCTTTGTAGAGGCCATTGGCTTTCATAAGTTCTTTATGTTTACCTTGTTCCGCAATCTTGCCGCCGGACAGCGTTAGTATATGGTCGGAGTTTTCTATGGTTTTTATTCGGTGAGTTGCGAGCAGGCAGAGGGTTTGAGGAAATTCTTTTTTAAATATCCGCCAAAAATTTTCTTCCGTTAAAGCGTCCATGGCGCTGGTAGCGTCATCCAAAACAAGAATTTCGGGATTAATACTGAGAGCTCTCGCCAGCGATAATCTTTGCTTTTGACCGCCGGATATGGACAGGCCTCTTGTTCCCACGAAAGTATTAAGTTTTTTCGGGAATTTATTCATGTCTTGTTTAAGTTGAGATACTTTGACGGCTTTTTCAATGGCTTCTTTTGAAATATCTTTTCTCCCCATTGTTATATTGTTTAAAATGGTGTCGGAAAAAATATACGCCTCTTGTGAAACAAAACTTATTTTTTCTCTAAGTGATTTGGTATCAATTTTTCTGATATCCAGGTCATTTATTTTTATCATGCCGTCCGAATATTCTTCAAGACGCAGTATTAGTTTAAGAAGAGAGGTTTTACCGCACCCTATTTTCCCCACAATGGCGATTCTTTGGCCTTTCTCAGCCGAAAAGCTTATATCCTTTAGCAAATAAGAATTATCCTTCGCCACAGTGAATGAAACTTTTTTAAATTCAATTGTATTTATTTCATCTCCCAATGATTC
>DAOWCC010000062.1 GCA_030639665.1 Elusimicrobiota bacterium
GCGCAAGCAAATATGATTGTGGTTGAAGCCGAAAACGGCATGTAAATAGGATGGGATGCAAAGCGTATATATTTTATTCATTTTTAAGAAATTGATTGTTTGACTGAAGCTTTTTTTACAAGCACATAAAGCCAAAAACCCATACCAATTGCAATAAGCAAAATAATCCCAATTAGAAGTTTTTTTTCTGTTTTGTTTTTGCTATCTTCAGATAATTCAGGATTATAGTCTACAGTTAAACTGGGTTCGGGAATTGTAAGTGATTCAGCGAATCTTTTTTCCCAGTTGCCTTGGTTTATAAAGTTTTTAATATCATAAGCGGGTTTTGCGGTATCAGGACGGCCAAAAGATAGCGTAATCCCGCTTGAGTCTTTAGGCGCGATGAAATAAAGACTGCGGCGCAGCCATTTTAACTTTATTTGTTTTATATTTAACGGCGGATTATTTCTATTTTGGAAAAAAAAGCGATAGAAAGCGCGACTCGGACTTGAAATTTTAGTCGTGACTTTTTCCTTCATCTTCCAACCGGCGGGAAACCGGTAGAGCTTGCCTGAAGCTATTGCATGATAAGAATTTTTTTTATCGGTGTCGCTATAATACGCGGTAAAATTACGGGCAAAAAATACATCTCCGATATCAAATTCAACAATATCAAATGGCAATCCTGAATTTATTGTTATATAAGAGGAATTATTCTTTATTTCAATCATGGATGAAGGCTGGAAGGTTTTTTCATCATATACTTCAACAAAGCTGTTTTTGCCACCAGTGTGTGCCGTTATTTTAGCAATGCGCAATTTCTTGCCTGTGACACCACTCACAGTAAAATCTATGCCATCATATTTTAAGGAGATAGTTTTATCCACTACAGGTAAATCTTTGGTATCAATAAGTTTTATCCGATAAAATCTATGATTGGAAGCTGGAAATTCAAGTTTCGTTTTGCGAAGATTCACCTGTGAAGAAAAATCATATATGAAAGCGCTGGCTATTGGCGTCCATGTTTTATTATTATTGCTCCTCTCTAGTTCCACCTTTTTTCGAAAATTTTTATCAGGCACTGAAAGTTCTATGGAAGATACCCGATTAAATTGCCCTATAATCTTGAATATAAGTATAGCGCTGTTTTTAGCGGTCTGATATTTGATTATTTCTGTAGGATAAGTTTTTGCAACTTGTTTTAAATATTGTTCTCTCACCATAATATATGGAATTTCCGAGCCGTCAGGATAAAAGACGCGAATATCAGGCTGGCCTTTGGCGCAATTTTGCAATATGGAGGACGGCAGATTAACCTTATAGAGTTTTTCTTTTTTTATAGTTTCTTTAATTGAAACTTTATAGCTAAAATTGACAGGCTGAAGTTTGGAGGCAAAGCTTTGCGAGGATAAAATTAGTGTCGTGATTAAAATAGTCCATATTAATTTCATTCTTAACCTTCTTGTTTTGATGGATTTTTAGGAAGCAACTTATGTTTGAATTTATGGTACAGATATGATGTGCCAATAAGGAAAAGGCCCAGTATTGTGGATGAAACTATTCTGTATGGAGTACTGATATTATTCATATCAAAACAAAAAACTTTTATAATAGTGACCGCAAAAAGAAAAAGAGCGGTTTTTCTCAAGTGGGTGTTTCCAATCTGAAAACCTTTTATTATAAGAGATACAGAAAAGACCGTCCACAGCACTGAGATAGCCGCAAATCTGGCCGCCGGCAAAAAATCATAAAAGAAACAGGCTGTTTCTAAGTTAAGGAAAATAAAAAGCAAAATACCAAATGCGGTATATATTACCGGATGTATTTTTTTCTCAGGGAGACCGCTTAAACTAAGATGATTAATCTCTGACATTCTGGCTGATGTGTAAACTGATATTATCACAAAGGCCGAAGTTATCCAGCGTTCAACAAAAAGATGCATGTATTGCGGTGAAATATTGTAATTATTTTGAAGGCCAAAAATATTCGTATAATCATAAAAGAATAATTTGCAGGATGAGAACGCGAAAAGGAATAATGAAACGCGTGATAAAAATTTATTTTCAAGTTTTATTCCCATCCAAAGCAGAGCTATAGCCTGCGCCGACCAAAATATCGTTATCCAATGTTGTGAAAATACAAGCGGCACCGTTATTATAAGGAACATTAGAGAGTTGCCCGCCAATACAGTAAATCCCTCCATATCTTTCTTACCTGCTTTAAACGCGTAAGAGGCCATTGAAAGAAATACAGCGGCATAAAATAAGGATATTACTCCAACCGCCTCTAGGGAAAAATACGACTTTACCATATGATATGAAAAGGCGAATGATATAAATGAATTGGGTATTATTATGCCAAATCCTTTGTGCTCCGTTTCTTTTTTCACAAAACGAGAAATAAATGGCATTATTGAGTAAATCAGATAAAAGATGGTAAGGAATATTATGGCGGGCCAAAATTTTTCGGAAGTATAATGACTGCCGAACCATTCAGTATAAAGGAGATATGTAAAAATAAAACCAAGCGTGGTGAGAAGATTCCATTTTTTATAAAATGCTATACCAAGCATGCCTAAGTTAAGCATGGTCATGTAAGTCATAAGGGTCAGCTGATTATCATATCCTGTGCTAAGTAATACAGGTGTTAAAAATCCTCCGATAATGCCTATTACGGCCAGCCATTTGGCATTATGTATTACAGATAATAGTCCGGCTAGAGAAGTTATCATTATCATTACAATAAAAGCCGGCCCTTGCCCCACAAGATGATATAGCTGAAAAGCCGCGAAAGTAGCAAAATAAAGTATGGCTATGCCTCCACCCGCTAGAGAAAGTCCGAATGTTTCCATATCTCGTTTGCGGAATAAATTCCCTCCAAAAAGGAAAGCCGCGCCCCAAATATACGCCATAACAACGCGTCCTGCCGGCCCCACCCATCCTTGTTCAAAGGAATATTTAAGAAAATATCCGACACCATAAACTGTGGCTATTAACCCGACTATAAGTAGCCATTTTTGGCCAAAAACAGTTTCAAAACCTGTTTTATCGGTTTGTTTTTTTTCTTTAGTCTCGGATAAAGGTGTTTGAATAATTTGCTTAATAGGTTCAGGCTTTATAGTTTCTTTTTGTGAAGAGGTAAATTCTTCTTCAACAAAATATTTTTTTAATTTTTTATAAAGCAGATCTATCCCTGTTAAAAGTTCATTTTGAGTTATTGAGCGAAGATTGTCTATTTCTTTTTTTAGTTCAAAATATGAACTTAACTTTGCTTGGAAATCCGGATTAAATTTGTAGCCGCATTGACGGCAGGATAAAGAGCTTTCAGTAAGAATATAATGACATTTTGGACATCTCATGCTTCCCCCGGAAATAAATATATTTATTTTGTTTCACTTAGAATATATAAAATAATACGAAGAGTCAAATCTAATATAAGAGAAGTTTTTCTTCTTATATCGGGTTGGGTCCGCCCTTTCTGGGCGAGATCTCGCCAATGGCAGTTTGCCAATGGCGGATAATTCAGGAGTATCGGAGTTAGGGCGTGGACCCTCCTTCGCTCCAAAAAGAGCTACGGAAGGGCAAGCATGCTAAAAGGTTAAATAAATTGTGGTGGCAAAGATTTGCGGTGAACGATATTGGGTTTTTTGCTAAGAACTGAAGTGCATCTCTCTGAGACAGCGAGGATGTTTGAGGGTAAAAGCTATGTCTTTATTTTATTAAAAAACCTTTTTATCCTCCAGCTTGCAGATAAACTTCTTCGTACGGTTGGACAACAACAAATCCTTTTCCTTCAAACTTCATCTGAATTGATTCCCCGCTTCCGCGTCCGATAAAAGTTTTAAGTGAGACATCTGTTTTAAATTCAGGTGATAAAGACCCTGACCAAGCCACGGTTGCATTCGGGTCCGTTATTACAGGATTCCCCGGACTGACTATTAGGGTAAGGGGATCATAGTGTGTCGTTATCGCAATCATCCCTTTACCTTCCAATTTCACATTAAATAAGCCTCCGGCAAGCATCGCCGTAACTTTTTTCATCAACTTGATATCCCACTGAATGCCTTCTTCAAAAGCGAGGAGGTCGTTGCCATTAACAAAAATTGAATCGCCCTGAAGATTGAGTATGGATATTTTTTTTCCTGAATCAGCAAGATAGAGTGAACCTTGACCTTCAGCCTTTGTTAATCTTGTGCCTTCACCGGTTAGAGTTCTTTTCAGGAATTTTCCTATTCCGTGTTCAAGAATACCTTCTCTGATGAATTTGATGTTTCCTTGGTAGGCAACCATTGATCCTGCTTTTGTCCACACTCTCCCATCCAAGTTAATCTCAAGTAGTCGGTTTCCCTCAAGTTCAAAAAGTCCTTCACCCCTGTCTTTCTGTTGCGTGGTGTTTACAAAATCTGAAATCGTATGTCTCGCCATCACTCCCTCCTTTCTTTGTTTTGTTAGTTTTTATTTTTCCAATCATTTTAACTCTTCCAATCTTCCTTTATTTTAACAGGCTATCACTTCTGTAAAATGCTTGTCAAATTTTCATATAAAGAGGTTTTCTCATTATGAAGGGTTGGGTAATTCAAGTAAGAATTAGGGTGTGGACACTTTTAAAAATAAAACAGACCGATTTTGGCGACAAAGATTTTGCGGAGAACGATATTGGGTTTTTGGCTAAAAACTGGAGTGTATCTCTCCGAGACAGCGAGGATGTTTGAGGCTAAAAGCTATGTCTTTTGGCTGGGTGGACTGGGCTTTCAAAGGACCACTAAGGACACAAGTTCTCGAGTTTCTATCCTGCAGTGTTCCGGAGCTGACGGAAATTTGAAAGCCCAGTCCACCCAACCCGAACCTTACTTCGTGAGGTTCAATCCTACATACAAAAAGATAATAAAAAAAGCCGCCATAAAGGCGACTTCTATTGCTCGGGTATGATGGGCCCTGAAGCGGCACTCAGAAGCTCTCTTACGGGCCATGTCCCCAGCAGTCCTTTGAAAGCACAGTCCACCCGAACCTTGCACTAGTGCGAGGTCCAAACCTGAACAAATGAGTATAATAAAAAAGCCCTCTTTTTCGGAGGGCTTTTTTATTATACTCCTCGGGTAGGATTCGAACCTACAACCTATCGGTTACAAGAGCCCCTGAATTACTTCAAGGCTTGGACTATATCATATCCATATCCGTTTGGACTTAGGACTCAGGCGCTTCCCCTCCTATATTCTGAGGGTACTCCCTCACGGGATAGTCTCTGCACCTTCCCCTAAAAAACTTATTCGGGGCTTGGCTCAGGATTGCCCTCTCGTTTTGAGGGTTTCCCTGAATTCACCTGATTTTTCAACCACAGTTTCCTGTGGAAGCTGCAACTTTTTTGCATGAACTTCTCTGTGACAATTTGCGCAAAGCATCACGCATTTGGCGAGTTCTTCTTTTACTCTTTTCCAACTTCGGGTATATCCTTTATAAGATATTCCAAAGTCTTTTTTTGAAGAACAAATATGATGAAACTCTAAAGCTTCATCGCATTTATCATAACCGCAGACTTGGCATTTTCCGCCTTTATATTCAATCGACATCTGTCGTACTTTCTTTCTTCTTTTTCTAACAGCTTCAATTAAATATTCTCTGCGATCTGAATATCGTCTTTTATCCATTTCTGTTCACACCTTTTTACAGCCGATCGCTCCACCATTGAGCTACCGAGGAATATTAAATTTTATTTATTCGCTCCACTCCGCCAAAAAACGCGGCGGACTAATTGCATCAGCATTGCCAGCTGTAAGCTGGTCCGCCTCTGGCGGAAGCTACCGAGGAATATTAAATTTTTTATTTAGAGAGCAATTGCTGAATTTACTAAATACATTATAGCTATTTTTTTTGTAAAATAAAAACATGACTAAAAACTGTGAAGAATTTTATGAAGCGATACTGAATAATTTAACCGGCGGACTTGTGAGCCTTGATATGAAAGGTAATATTGTTTATATCAATCCCATGGCTTACAAAATATTACACATAGAATCTTCCAATAATCTTCTGAATACTCCCTATGCCAAGTCATTTGAAAACTTTGAAGCATTGTCTAAAGTAATCAAAGAAACTATTGAGTCGGGGAAAACCGTGCGCAGAGCGGAAATTTCCATAATGCATGCCAATGTCCCCTTGATTATAGGTTACAGCACATTGATAATTAAAAACGCCAAAGGCGCCGATTTGGGAATAGCCGTAATATTCCAAGATATATCTTTTGTTTCAACGGCTAAAAAATAAAATGAAAAAAAATCGCGGAAAACATAAACATAATAAAAATCAGAATGATAACGCTCAAAATATTATCTCTGAAAACAATGCCGGGCAAAATACTTTCCAAAAACAGGAACAGCCTGTTCCGTCCGATGTTAGCGGCGCAAAGGTTCTTTTATTTTGGTCTATAATACTATTGCTCATTTTTCTCGCCTGGCTGCTTCCCAAATTATTTAATACGCATGAATATACCGTGGAACGATGGCTGATGTTGGGCTTTGCCGCGGTCCTGGGAGCATTTTTGTATACTTTAGGTTCTGAGAAATAATTACCTTCTCATTTGGAAGCTCAGATTTAAATTGAGTTTAAGACGCGACGAATGAGAATGCCTTTACGCCTGTGAATGAGGAGCAACGAAGAAATTAGTAAAATATGAGCTTCCCCTGAGGGGCAGAATGATTTTTGACTACAACTTTATACAGAACACAACGGGTATGCGCGAGCTTCGTTCTTCGTTTCGCTCAAAAATAAGTCAGCCAAACGAGGAATTAATTGTTTCTTAGAGCCTTTAGATGAGCCCAAAATATAAAGATTATTATTCGGTGCTTGGTATCTCAAAAACCGCCACTCAAAGCGAAGTTAAATCCGCTTTCAGAAAACTCGCCCTTAAATATCATCCCGATAAAAACAAAGGCAATAAAACAGCCGAAAGCAAATTCAAAGAAATTAATGAAGCCAATAATGTTCTTTCCGATACTCAAAAACGGAAAATGTATGATCAGCTGGGTTCAAATTGGCAGGACGGACAGAACTTTAATCCTTCCGGCGGCAGGTCTCGAGGCTATAGGCGTCAGCAATACCAAGGCGGCTTTAGTAATCAAAATTTTGGGCAAGCTGATGGCTTTAGCGATTTTTTTAAAAGTATTTTCGGTTTCGACGATTTTAATCAGGGCGGACAAAGCCAAGGCTTTTCTTCGCATTATTCTCCACAGGGTTTCGGTCAAAACAGAATGCAATCCAATCTTGATATGGAAGCCGAATTGGATTTATCTCTCGAAGATTTGATAAGCGGCGGCCAAAAAGTATTAACATTCAATTATAAGAATCCCTGTTCCGTTTGCGCGGGACAAGGGCAAACGAGAAACGGTATATGCCCGACATGCAGGGGTTCGGGCGAGACAATAGCTGAAAAAAGAATCAAAGTTAAAATACCTAAAGGCATTAGAAACAATAGCAAGATGCGTCTTAGGGGCCAGGGCAAGCAAGAAGCCGGCGGCAGAAGCGGAGATTTATATATAAAAATTCACTTGCGCGATAATCCCGATTTCGCTGTGATTGGCGATGATTTGGAAACAAATATCAGAGTAATGCCGTGGGACGCTGCTTTGGGCGCTGATATATCGGTGCCTACGCTTAATGGTTATGTAAAAATAAAATTGCCCGCGAATTCCCATACGGGAAAAATGCTGCGTATTCGCTCCAAGGGTTTGCCAAAAAAAGACGGCGCCAAGGGTGATTTGTATGCCAGAATTACAATTGATATTCCAAGCGCGCTTAACCAAGAGCAAACCAAACTCTTAAAACAACTCAGAGATATAAAATAGTTTTCCCCTCTTTTAGCGAGGGAAACTCAATCTCTAAACAACAAATATAAAAAACCGACGCTAATAAAAAAAGCGTCGGTTTTTATTTTGGTTATTCACCAAATTATTGTTCCCAAATTGCGAATAACCTTGTTGCCTAAACAGTATTACCAATTAACAGTTGTGCCTTCAATCAATTTCTTAGTTGTTTCAATTTGTTTTTTCGTTTTAGTTTCATTTACTTCTTTGCTGAACGGACTTGCTATTTCTTGCATGAGTCCGTCGCCTTGAATATAGTAAATGGCTTTTTCATTTATTACTTTTGTAATAGTTGAAACTTTCCAGTTAAGTTGAACCTGCATTGAGGCGATGGGATCTTCGGAAGTTCCGACATTGGCGATTGTTGAATCCGGCACTTCGGCGGTAAGATCAATCGTATAGCCCCAGCCCGCGGTTATGCTAATGGGTTCAACGGTAACACCTGTAAGAAACTTGCCTTTACCGGCAAAATTCCCGCTATGTGTCCAATGCACCTGATATATAACTTTAACCACTTCAACGCCATAAAGGTTTTTCATGCTGAAGGCATATCTTTTAGTGCCGGGCGCAGACCAGCCTTGCAATTGCGTCCAGTGGCTTGTTCCATAAGGAACGGCATTGGCATAGTTTATGTTTGTGTTAAGCACCGGTTTGTTTTTATCTATGATATTGAATATCTTATCCATTAAGTTTACAATTTTATCGATGGTGTCCAGAGTTTCATTAACTGTCGGACCTTGTTGATTATTAAGGGAAGGATTTATAACGGGTCCTCCCTGAGGCTTAGGCAAGGCTCCCGGTTTGGGAATAGTCTGATTGTTTTCCCCTCCATTCAAAGGAATGGTTTTCCCGTGGTTCAAGCTTCCGCCTTTTGTTTCCAAAAGTTCCAATTTAACCGAACTTTTATCAATAGTGAAGTATTTCTCATCGTACTCATTCGCGTATGATTTGCTCGTGAAGGCAATTACTGCTACGGCGACTATCGTCATTATTGCGGTTTTCTTCATTTGTTCTGTCCTCCTTGAATTTTTTTACTAAAAAATTTTATTTATATCGTCTGTCATTAAAACTTTTGCCGATTGAACATCTTCAATTTTTATCGGTTCGACTTCCGCTTTAAACGGGCTTGCTATCTGTTGCATTTGCCCATCGCCTTGAATGTAGTAAATGCTTGTGCCCTGACTTGCTTTAATCATTGATTCTATGGTCCATGAAATTTTTAATTGCATGGCGGCTATGGGATTATCTGAAGAACCGACATTTATAACCGTTGAATCGGGAACTTCGGCATTAAGATTGAATCTATAAGCCCACGCGACATTAACAATCTCGGGCACAATAGTGACACCGGTCAGATATTGTCCTTTTCCTTTATAATTTCCTCCATACATATATATAACCTTATACTGAACATGTATTACCTCTGTTCCGTAGAAATTATTGGCATTAAAAGCATAAGTATAAGCCCTGGGGGTTTTCCAGTTTGAAAGATTTATCCAGCTTATAAGCCCTTTGGGAACCGCAGTGGCATATTTAGTGGTAATATTCATAACGGGAGCATTATTTTTTATCAGCCCCCATATTTTGGCGGCGGTATTTATTATTTTATCTATAAAAACCAGTTCATCCTCTTTTGTCATGAAATCATCCAATGTTGTTTGGATGCTGTGACGCTCAAGTTTTTCTTCTTTAATCTTTATTATTCGGATGGAGGCAGGATCAATCAGATAAGATTTTGGATCTTCTGTGGCGGCTTTTCTTTCAGCGTCTGAAAATCTGCTTTGAATTTGAGTATCGGGGGATTGGGCTTTGGAAAAATTAGGCAAGGAAACTAATAAAGAGACAATCAGAATCTTAGTTAGTGTTTTCATTTTACTTTCTCCTTTTATTTCTTTTTGAAACTTTTCAGAGAAAACCAGTGTTCCTACCAAGAACATAAAACATGCCGCGTTTGTCAGTTGTCCTCATCGTTATGCCATTTGCTTATCCACCGAAACATTGGCGGCCAGAAAAGTTGCCGGGTCATGCTTCACAACAACGCATGGTAGTGAACCCATTACGGTTCATCCTATTTTATGAAACACAGTTTCATTGTTCGTGTTTCATCTCGGCTCTTCAATACTAACTGACATTTTGGAAGGAGTAGTTATCACGGTGTAGTTGGCTTCCAATTAGAGTATAGAAGACTTGCGTAAAAACCATAAGTGTCTAATGGGAAAATTTTAAGGTCCTTAAGTCCTATAAAAAAATAGGCCTTTATGCCTAAAAAAAGCGGATGGCAGCAAACTGACTTCGTTTTTTATGGTTTTGGCAACTTTGGCACTTTTTGTCCATATAAGCCCATAAGGTGTTCAGTCATGTCCTTTTCCCCTTCTTTTTTGCGGGACACTATTACTGGTTCTTCGGAGTTCTTATCAATTTCATAATGACAATATTTGTATTTCTTCCCGCTTCCGCAATGACAAAGATCATTTCTGCCAATCTTATTTTTTTTCGGTTTTTTAGACATGATTTTTCTTAACTTAAAAACGGACGGCAAAATTTTGCCGTCCGTTTTTAATTGCTTCTTAATCTTAGTCTTGACCTGCAGTTTATGCCGCGGTTTTAACTTTTTCCTTAGAATTGGCCGTATCACAATTCATTTGGGCGATTTGCTCATAGATACTTAAGCGCCACTTATACTCTTCATCGGCGGCTTTCATGAGTTTTTTCGCGACTTCAGGACTTGTTTTATGCAGACTCTTGAAGCGGTTTTCTCCCATCATATAATCCTCAAGCGAGGTAGTGGGTTTGCCGCTATCCAAAGTAAGCGGATTCTTGCCCTCTTTTCTTAAATCGGGATTGAATCTATATAATGGCCATCTGCCGCAAGTTACGGCTTTTTTCTGCTCATTCATTCCCGTGCGCATATCAATGCCGTGAGCGATACAATGGCTGTAAGCGATAATCAAAGCGGGGCCGTTAAAAGCTTCAGCTTCCGCGAAAGCTTTAACCGTCTGCTGATAATTCGCTCCCATGGCTATTTGGGCCACATAGATATTGCCATAAGTCATGAGCATCATTCCCAAGTCTTTCTTGGGTAGAGGTTTTCCTCCGGCGGCGAATTTAGCGATAGCGCCGGTGGGAGTGGCTTTTGACATTTGTCCGCCGGTATTTGAATAAACCTCGGTATCTAAAACCAAAGCTTTGACATTTTTACCCGAAGCCAAAACATGGTCAAGTCCTCCGTAACCTATATCATAAGCCCAGCCGTCTCCGCCTAAAATCCATGTGGATTTTTTTACGAGATAGTCGGCAATACTCATAATGGCAAGAGCTGTATTATCTTTAGATGAGGAAAGCTCTTTTTTCAATTCTCCAACTCTCGCTCTCTGTTCTTCAATTTTATCCCAAGAACTTTGGTCAGCATTCAATATATCTTCAACCAAACTTGCTTTATTTTTCAAGACGGTTGATTTCGCGGAGCTGAGCAGTTCCAAGCCGTATTCATTCAACTTGTCATAGGCTAATCTTATGCCCATGCCAAATTCCGCATTATCTTCAAATAAGGAATTGGACCATGTGGGTCCTGTGCCGTCTTCTCTTTTTGCAAACGGAGTGGTGGGAAGATTGCCTCCGTAAATTGAAGAGCATCCCGTGGCATTGGTTATCGCGAGGTGATCGCCGAAAAGCTGAGTCAAAAGTTTGACATAAGGCGTTTCGCCGCATCCCGCGCAAGCTCCGGAGAACTCAAATAAAGGTCTTACCAATTGGCTTCCTTTAACCGTATAACGATTTGTTTTCAAGGAACCTTGATCTTTTAAAGAAAGAAAAAAATCAAAATTTTCTTTTTCTGCCGCTCTTAAAGGAATCTGGGATTCAAGATTAATCGCTTTTTTATCCGTTTTATTTCCGCCGGAATCTTTCGCGAAAGCGGGACAGCTGTAAACGCACGCTCCGCAGCCCGTGCAATCTTCAACC
>DAOWCC010000274.1 GCA_030639665.1 Elusimicrobiota bacterium
GACGGGATTAACAGGATAAATCAGGATAAACGCAAACATAGCCTTAATACGGCATTCTCAGTATTCAAGTTTTTCTCCGCGTCCTCTGCGCTTTGCTGTTTCCGTTATTTGTATTATGCCTTTCTTTGTGTCTTAGTGTCTTTGTGTGGAATTGTTCTTTATTTTTTCTCACACGGAGACGCCAAGAACACTAAGTAACTTTTTTAACGCTAAGTTTTACTACAACCTGCCCCAGCCTTGTCCGCCGATGCCGTGTGGCGGAATGCAATAGTGGCGGGATGCGCATAGCTTCGTTTACTGTAAATCTTGTCTAAAAAGTTATTAGGTATCTCTGTAGTGTGACTAGGAGCCTGTCCGACATAGGGCTTTCATGGCGTCCGCCTTAGGCGGATGATGCCGAACACCGAAGCAACGCGAAACGAGCACCCTCAACGGTCGGTTGTGAGTTGAGCGGTGCAAAGGCGCAGGCCAAAAGCCGCGATTGCAGCAGAATTGGGGGTTATGCAACAGGGTTCATAAGTGAAGAAAATAAATCCGCTTCTTACTTCTCTTATTTTATTTTTTGCTGTTACTATCCGCTATACCTCCACTCATCCACACTTCTACGACTCTGCTTAATCCTCAGCTTTTAAATAACGAATCCCCATTTGAGTAATTTCTTTAATGCCATCCCTTACAACCCACAATTTTCCATCCTTCCAGGAAAATGAGGATAAAGGCGAATCCCCCGGCAAATCTTTTATTTTATAAGCCTGCATAATTGAAAGCTTATCATCAAGTTTATGCTTATATATTTCCTTGGTAGAGGAAATAGCCGACCACAAAATCTTTTTTTGTTTAAAAATTTGATCAGGACGATTGGATAATTTAAATGATGAAATAACGCTTAAAGAATCATCCATTCTATGAACCAATAATGTGCCGTTTGTATCACAAGACCATAGATATTCACCGTCGTAAAAAATATTGATTATTTCTTTGGAAAAAGAATACTTTTTTATAAGAGTAAGATTATCGTCAATCTTTCTTTTTTGTATATTTTTCTTCCATGAATCCGCGATATATATTATGCCATCCGAAACGGCAATGCCGCCTATATGTACGCCGTTAAGTTTGTATTTCTTCTTTAATTTCAGCTCGTTCTTTGAAAATCCATATTGATAAATAGTTTCCTCAACCCAATCACCGGCCCAAAGCTCATCTTTATCCCACGCCATAGATGAAATATTGGAACTTTCAATCGGAAAAACTTTATAATAGGAAAGTTGTTTTGATAAGATTGAAAAATATATAAACAACCCTATTAGGGCGACAGAAAGAACCGCATAAACTTTTTTTGCAAAAGGACGCAAAAACAAGGAACTCTTTTCCTTATTTTTTTCCGTCAGAGAAACCTCAATACTTTTTTTATCATCTAAAAATCTTTTAACCGTTTTTACAAGCTGGGTATTTTCAAAAGGTTTTTGCAGATATTCATTTGCGCCAAGATTCATCACATCCACAGCGCTTCGGATATGTCCATAACCCGTTATCATTACCACAGGCAATGAACGATTAATTTTTTTTGTTTTTTCCAAGACTTCAATCCCGTCCATACCGGGAAGCCTTATATCCA
>DAOWCC010000245.1 GCA_030639665.1 Elusimicrobiota bacterium
AAATTTGTCCTCGGCATAGTGGGACATAGCCAAGCCGTTGTCGCCGACGCCATTCATTCCCTTTCGGATTTAATTACGGATTTTGCCATTATTTTAGGCGTTAAATTTTGGTCTAAACCCGCCGATGATGACCATCCTTACGGACATAGAAGAATTGAAACGCTCGTAACCGCCTTTATAGGTCTCGCTCTTATAACCGCCGCTTTAGGCATAGGCTATAGCGCCCTCAGCTCCATTAGGGACATGTATATAGAACAGCCAGGCTGGATAGCTTTTGCTGGAGCTTTAATCTCAATTGTTTTTAAAGAAGTTCTTTATCACTGGACAATTAAAGCGGGAAAAAATTTAAAATCTTCCGCCGTTATCGCCAATGCCTGGCATCACAGAACCGACGCCTTAAGTTCCATTCCCGTAGCCATCGCGGTGGCGGCGGCAGCCTTAAATAAAAAGTGGATTTTTTTAGACCATATAGGCGCCATTGTGGTTTCAATTTTTATTTTGTCCGCGGCTTGGAAAATCATGCGGCCCGCGATAGCCGAGTTTTTTGACGCAGGGGCCTTAAATCAGGAAAGAGAAAAAATACAGAAGATTATGCTGGTAACTCAGGGAGTTAAATCCATTCACAAACTTCGCACGCGCAGAGTGGGCTCCGGCTTATATCTGGATGTTCATGTTCAGGTTGATCCTTTCATAAGCGTTATAAAAGGCCATGAGATATCGGGATTGGTAAAACGCAAACTTTTAAGCGAAGGCCCCAATATTCTCGATGTCATCATTCACATAGAACCTTTCTCGGGAACCGCTTGAAATTATTTAGATAACTTCATTGTCAATTTTATTCCAGATATCGCATAAATTATGGGAAATTTCGGAATTAGGAGCGTATTCAATTATTGTTTTTCCGTTTACCATTGCCTCAACCACGATTTTATCAAAGCCAAGTTTGCCTATCAAAGAAATATCATTGCTTTTGCAATAATCCTCTATCTTATCCGACATTTCAATATTTAAATCGTATTTATTTATTATCAATTTAACGGGAACATTAAAATGTTTGGCGGTTTTTATAATTCTATCGGCGTCATGCAAGCCCGACATTGTGGGCTCCGTAATAATTAAAGCGCAATTGGCCCCTCCCATAGACGCTATAACGGGGCAGCCTATTCCGGGCGAGCCGTCAATTATAATCCAATCGCTATTCAGTGTCTTGCCTATCTCATTGGCTTTCTTTCGAACCGATGAAACCAATTTTCCCGAATTATCTTCCCCTATGCCGAGCTTGGCGTGAACAAAAGTTCCATATCGGGTATTTGAAACAAACTGCTTGCCTTTCGGATTTCTTACCATTTTAATCGCTTTTTGCGGGCAGGCATTGGCGCAAAAATCACAACCCTCGCAGGCTATCGGATTGACCGTATAATCTTCGCTTATGGCCTCAAATCTGCAAAGCTCGCGGCACAAGCCGCATTCATTACAAAGCTCTTTATTTATAACAGCTTCCGTTCCGCTTAAAAAATCTTTCTCTTCTTTTATTTCCGGTTGAAGCAGAAGATGAAGGTCCGCGGCGTCAACATCGCAGTCGGCCATTACTTTGCTTTTAGCTAAAGTCGCGAAAGCTCCCGTCGTAACCGTTTTACCCGTTCCGCCCTTTCCGCTTATAATAACCAATTCTCTCATAATATTCTCTCATATAAATCGATAAATTTTTGTTTATATTCAGGCAATGCCTCAACGATAGACATGCCCTGTGAATAAGCCTTGGCGATATTCTTGTCGAAAGGTATGTTCATTAGTATCTGTATATTTTCTTTCTCGCAATATTCAACGGTTTTATTATCTCCCAAATCCGCCCGATTGATAAGAACGCCGAAAGGAACCTTAAGCTTTCTCAAAACCTCAACCGATAAAATCATATCATTCAGACCGAACGGCGTGGGTTCCGTTACAAGAATGCAGTAGTCGCTGGCGGTCACGGCTTCAATCATTGAGCAGGATGTTCCCGGCGGGGCATCAATAATATTCAGCATTTCGCTATTTACGCGATTCTTTACTTCTTTAATCAGAGGCGCGGCCATCGCCTCGCCTATATTCAATTTCCCCCCCGTAAAAAGCAAGTCCCCTTTTTTTCCCGTTTCAATAAAACCTATGGTTCTGTTCACTTCCTTTATCGCTTTTTGCGGGCAAAAATATTCGCAAGCTCCACAGCCATGGCACAGTTCCGAGAAAACCAAAACATCGGTCTTCAGAACGGCGAGTGCCTTATAAGCGCAAACCTCGGCGCATTTTCCGCAGAAATCGCATTTTGATTTATCAATTTCAGGCACCGGAATATAAACCGGAGATTTTGAAGTGATTTCAGGTTTTATGAATA
>DAOWCC010000200.1 GCA_030639665.1 Elusimicrobiota bacterium
AAAAAGAACTTGAACAACTTGATAAAAATATTAATGACTTTATCAAATCTTCGCCGATATACAAAGAAAAAGTTCAAATCTTTAAATCTACGCCAGGTTGTGGTCCAGTGCTTGCAAGTTCCCTTATTGCTTTTATGCCGGAACTTGGTAAATTGAACCGCAAAAAAATAGCTCTTTTAGCCGGCCTTGCGCCACTCAATAATGACAGTGGTAAATTCAAAGGCAAAAGAACAATAAGAGGCGGAAGAGAAAATATTCGTTCCATCCTTTATATGGCTGCAATATCAGCTATAAGGTTTAACCCTTCTATAAAAGAATTTCATGAAAGATTAATAGCAAAGGGCAAACCTAAAAAAGTGGCCATTACAGCTTGTATGCGCAAACTGCTTGTCACGCTTAATGCCATGTGTAAAACAAAGACAGAATGGACTTTTAAAGAACAATTAATAAAAGCTTGACAACATAGTTGCTTGCGTATCTCAGCCTTCTGAATGACCAAGTCGACTTCCGAACGCTCTTGCTTAGCAAACACACCTGCCATACCTTCAGCCGAATCCTCGCCTTATTTCAAAAAATAGGTCCACACCCTATTTAAGATACATCGGAATTACCCAACCCGACATAAAGAAATTTCCTTATTTAGGCCCTGGGGTAGGTCGGCTTTACCTTGAATAGGGCGGGATATATATCTCCCCTATAAGATAAAAATAAATAACAGGCAGGTGGAAAGATTTTGCGACGAACGACTTTTGGTTTTTGACCTAGGATTTGTAGCGAATTCTACTATGAACAGCGAGGATGTTTGAGGGCAAAAGCTATGTCTTTTGCGTGAGTTCCGGAGCTGGCGGAAAATCCGAAGGTCAGATAATTATAAAACCTGCGAGGAGTGAGCGTAAAAACTTTTCCACCTCGCCTAAAAAACCAAATAAAAAGAGGATGGCAAACTTACTGATAGGCCCCGCTAATTAAAAAACTTTACTTAGTTATTTTTAAATTCTCAAAATCCAATAAAATATTTAACTGAAAATCTTAAAATTAATTTTCCTTACCAGATTTTATTTCCCTCATATTTTTTAACATATTTATTTTATTTATTTTTTTCTTTGTTTTTTCGTTTATTTCAGTTTCCTTTAATTTTTTATCGGATTTTATTTTCTGCATATTTTTAAATCTTTCTTTTTCGGCATCATCTATAACAGAATTAAATTCCCAAATTCTTATGCCAACAACCGGAACCATAGCAAAAGTAATATAAATGTCACCAGAATCTTTTGTTTTTAATTGACTGTTTAAGTAAATAAGAGAACCTACAGTGAGCGCCAAAAACATAAAGCCTTTCATTTCATATTTTTTGTCATATTTATCTAAATAATAATAACCACCTCCGGGTAAAAAAAGAGATTGACAAAAAGCTTTAGTGGGACTCGGTTTATAATAATCCAAATCAAGACTTGTAGCCTTACTATACGATGTAAATGAAAATAAAAAAACAAGAAGTAACATTAATTTTTTCATAACAGAATCTCCCCTAAATCTAATTGTTTAAATCTTATGCAACTTTGTGCCTCCTTCTTCGCTTCCCCCAAACAAACCGGCGGATCCGCCAAAGAAGTAGTGGCGGAAAAGCTACGAAGGACAAGTCTGCTTTCTGTTGTTCCGTTCAACTGCCACGCTGTATCACTGCCTCTCTGCCGCGCTATTTTACTCTTTAAATGAATCAACTGTAAATGTATAGATTTTGGTGTTTTTGTCCAGCCAGCATTTTTTCTTTAAGCCGGCCTTTTGAGTACATATCTCATTAAGAAAATCTTCTTTTTTTGAAATCTGCTCCCAGACCTGCGGTAAGAAAAGCCCCGACTTTCTTTTATTGACCAGCCTCACTCCATGTTTATTGGGAATTATTTTTTTAACGGAACTTATCTTTCTCAGAGGAGACAATATTGAAATTTCTATATCAATTTTCTCAAGCTCTTTAAGCTTAACCGGCATAAATCTATGATCGGCAAAGGCCGCCGCCTTTGAAAAAGCGAATACAGCATCATAAAGAGTCATTCGCGCAGCCGTGCCGCCGATACAACCTCTAAGCCTTCCCTTGTCTTTTAAGGTTACAAAAATGGCCGCGGGCTGATTGAAAAGAATATTTTGCCGTAAATCAAATTTTGGGTCTTCTCTTTTTAATTCCGACAATATTGAATATCTGGCGAATTTTAAAAGTTCTGTTTTCTCCGCTTTTGACAAATTGAGTTTAAAGGGTTTGGGCTTTTTGCCCGTTTTAACAAAAGCTCCCGCGAGATAACCAACAACGCTTGAAGCGGAACTTTGAGAAGGATTTGAATCAAAGGAGTCTTCATATTTCAATTTAAGAAACTCATCAGCTCCCAAAGCGGACGCCGCGGCCATACCAACCGCGATAGCCGCTCTGCCGCAAGCGACAGTGCCCACCTTAGCAATGCCCTTATCCATTAAGATTTCCGTTGCCAAAAGAAAATAAGTCGGATTCATAGCCGATAATGAAAAAATTGTGGTTTCATCTATCAGCTTGGCGGTCTTATGGTTTGGATAATGCGATAAGTCGGATGAAATAACAATAAGCGCTTTTTTTCCTTTAAGAACCTTGGCAATAAGTTCTCCTATTTTAATAAGCTCTTCGGCAGAACCGTCATTAATAAGCACGGGAAGAATTTTAAAACCTTTTTTAAGTTTTCTTTGAAGAAAAGGAAGCTGAACTTCCAGAGAATGTTCATTTTTATGCGCCGAAGTGTTTTTTTTGAAAACGGAGTCGGCCTCTAATAATTTTTGCGCAAGTTTCTCATCAACAGCAATTTTGCCAAGCGGAGTCTGAAAAAAACCTTTGGTAAAAACCGCCGCGCCATTAACATAACTTCTATGAGAAGGCCCTATAAGCACTACCGTTTTATAGCTGGTGTTAATATTGCGATATGCTGACGCTGCCGCCGGCCCGGAGAATGGATAACCGGCATGAGGAACGATGATGGCGCTTACTTTCCCTTTTATATCACTTTTTAAAGCTTTAGATAAATATTTATCGACCGTCCTAATAAGAAGCCCTTTACTCGACGGATAAAAGTGTCCGGCGAAATGCGCCTTTCTAATTTGACTATTGGCCAAAGGAGTTAAAATAAAAATTATCACTCCGGAAATAATTAAAAATTTTCTAATTCTATCCATAACTTTTCCCCTTCCATATCTTTTTAGTGAAGAATAAACTTCTCTGACAATTTTACGGTATATTTACAAATAAAACAATGCGTCCAATTGCCTAATTTTTTTACCACACTTTACGCCTTTTCTTTAATCTCCGGACTTTAAAAGCAGAGCAAGCTCTGCAACTACTTAGGCAGGCATAGCAATATAGTCCGACTATAATTCTTTTTCTATTTCCAAACTCCCGGTATTTCAGTTCCGCAATACGGGCATTTGCCATTATTGCGCGAAATTAAATCACCCAATATCACATAACCGTGCCGTTTAATCAGCATTTTTTTACACTTCGGGCAATAAGTGCTTTCTCCCGGGTGGCCTGAAAGATTGCCTATATAAACAAAATTCAAACCTTCTTTCAAAGCTATATTTCTAGCCTTCTCAAGAGTTTTAAGAGGTGTAATAGGAACATTCTTAAGCTTATAATTTGGCGAAAATCTTGAAAAGAAAATTGGAACATTTAACCCAAGATTATTTTTAATCCATGAAACCATCGCGCGCATATCTTTTTCATTATCATTTAGCGTAGGCACTATCAGATTTACTATTTCAAAAAAAACTTTCTCTTCTTTTTC
>DAOWCC010000199.1 GCA_030639665.1 Elusimicrobiota bacterium
AATCGTTTTTTAAATGGATGTCAGACCCTGATTTCAACAATGATTATTTCCGCTCAAAGCCATTTGCCGTAAATCCCGATAAACAGGCCAATATAGCTTTTACAAGACAAAGTCCTCAAACAGTAACCAGAGTCAGCGCTGAAACCAGATACGAAAGAAACGCGGCCTCCAATGTTTTTCAAAAAAGTTATGAATCCGCTCCTAGAATTAATTTTAACACCATGCCCATTAAATTTAAGAAACTTCCTTTTCTTCATTCTTTTTCCGCTAATTTTGAAAGTTCCAAAGAAAGCGGGGTTTCTTATTATCAAAAAAAAGGCGATGCGAGCTGGACGGTGGCAAATAACTTCAGGTTATCGGAGCGATTTACTTTTTATCCCGCGGTTTCTTATAATGAAAGCGTGTTTTTATCCACGGCATCGGCAAAAGATTTGTGGATTGGGCGCTATGGAACCAATCTTAATTTGAGATATGACAGAGTATTCGGGAGTTTTGATTTAAAATACGCCTATAAAAGACGGCTTCAGACCAATAAGCTTAAAAATGATAATTTAAGTTTGGATAGCGGCGAGGAAATAAAAAAAATAGGCTATGAAATTTTCATAAGACCAAACTATAATATGTATTTTAGAAGCGCGGCGGATTATGATCTTAGAGATTATTTTTCAAAAACTCCAATTAGGCGCGTTTCGCCCATAACCGCCGAATTTTATTTCGCGGGCAAAAATCTATTTAGTTTTTTTGCCCAAAATACTTATAGTCCGACGGCCGGAAATCAATCAATGGTGTCTCAGGTGAATATGGGTTCGGATAAAAATTATGTCGGTTTCGGGTTCGCCAATTATAAAACATCCAAAGACACATATATTTTTAATAATACAATCGGCTTTAAACCCAAAAATTCAAGCTGGCGGTTGGAAAGTATTTTCAGATATCAGCTTGCCAAGAAAAGCGGTCTTTTGCTTAAGGATATAAGTTTTTTTGAAAGAACTTTTATTTTGTATAAAGATTTTCATGATTTCAGAACTATGTGGAAATTTACAAGAAGGCCGGATGTAAACGAGTTCTTTTTTCTTATAAATCTTAAGGTTAATTCAAAGGTTAGAGAAGTAAAGGATAAATCGGACGCTTATTGGTATCCTTGGAGAGAGTCTGTAAGGGATTAATTGAAATAAATGTTAAAATGGATATAAATAGAAGCAATAGGAGTAAGAGGGATTAAGTAGTTTACCCCGTTAAATAATTTCAGATTTCTAGAATATATAGAAATCTAAAATTACGCCTTGAACAACAAGGCGTATTTAACAGGGTGAAGGAGGATTAAATGGCAAAAAGATTATGGCTTGTAACGGGTGGAGCCGGTTTTATCGGTTCCAACGCTGTTGAGGGTTTGGTTAAAAAAGGGGAGCGCGTTAGAGTTATAGATAATTTTTCAACCGGCTTTAAGAGAAACTTGGCTCCCTTTGCCAAAAAAATAGAAATTATTAAGGGTGATATAAAAAAGATGTCAGACCTTAAGCGCGCCATGAAAGGCGTAACCTATGTTCTTCATTTTGCCGCTATAAGGTCCGTGCCGAAATCGGTTGATGATCCAAGGTCTTCAAATGATACCAATATCACCGGCACTTTGAATGTTTTGATGGCGGCCAAAGAGGCTAAAGTCAAAAGAGTTGTTTATTCTTCTTCAAGTTCGGTTTACGGAGATTGCAAAAAATTTCCGCAGAAAGAGACTTTTTTAACCGGTCCGGTTTCACCTTACGCGGCGGCAAAACTCGCCGGGGAAAATTATTGCATGGTATTCGCGAAAACTTTTGGCCTTGAAACCATAGGCCTTAGATATTTTAATGTGTTTGGTCCGAGGCAAAATCCCGAATCCAAATATTCAGCCGTAATCCCCAAGTTTATGGAGTCCTTTAAGTTTAACAGGCCGCTTGAAATTCACTGGGATGGAAAGCAGAGCAGGGATTTTACTTATGTCGGAGATGTGGTTAGGGCGAATATCACTTCCGCTTTAGCGCCAAAATCCGCGGCCGGAAAATACTATAACATAGCCGAGGGGAAATCGGTTTCTCTTCTGGATATAATAAGAGTCTTGGAAAAAGAAACGGGTGAAAAACCCAAAAGAAATTTTAAGCCTCAAAGAAAGGGCGATGTAAGAAAAACTTGGGCGGATCCCGCCAGAGCGAAAAAAGAAATGAAGTTTATTTGTAAAACCAGCTTTAAAGACGGGCTTATTAAGACTTGGAAATATTTTTCAGAGCATTATGTTTCTTAAAATATAAGCAGAGTATAGAAATTGAGAAAAGGCGCAAAGGTATCAAGGCACAAAGTAACAGTAAAAAAGAATAACTCGGTTATCTGCTTTCTGCTCGCTGCTTTCTGCTTTCTATTTTTCTGGGAGAGTGTATGATATTTAATATGTCGGCTATGGGATGGATTGAAGTTATTTGCGGAAGCATGTTTTCGGGAAAAACACAGGAATTAATAAGACGGCTTAAACTTGCCAGCATAGCCAAACAGAAAGTGCAGGTTTTTAATTCTCATTTGGATTTAAGATACGGCAAAGAACATATCATTAGCCATGATAAGCATTTGTTGCCGTCGAAATCAGCGAAAACGCTTAAAGAAATTCTTAAAAAAACCGAGCATGACACTCATGTTGTCGGCATAGATGAGGCTCATTTTTTCGGCCCTGATTTGGTTGAGGTTTGCCAAAAACTTGCCAATAGCGGCAAGAGAGTTATTGTTAGCGGGCTGGATCAGGATTATAAGGGAAACGCTTTTAAAAATATGGCGGAACTTATGGCGGTGTCGGAATTTGTGACAAAAAATCTTGCCATATGCATGGTTTGCGGCAATCCCGCCCATTATAGTCAGCGGTTAACTCAAAGCGGAAAACGCATTGAAGTGGGAGCTTCCGATAAATATGAAGCGCGTTGCAGAAAATGTTTTAAGGCGGAATAATAAGATGTATACAAACGATAAAAATACTCCGAAACTTTTTCCAAATTTTTTTCATTTCGGCAATTCCATTGACGCCGATAATAGATGGCTTAAGTTGTCAAAACTTTTGCCTTGGGAAAAATTAGACGCTTTATACGGTTCTTATTTTTCCGAGAATACGGGCAGGCCGGCGAAAGACAGCCATTTGATATGCGGTTTATTGATAGTTAAATATCTGAAAAATTTAACCAATGAGGAAGTTTTGCAGGAGTTTTCGGAAAATCCGTATATTCAAGCTTTTTGCGGCAGGGAATATTTTTCGGATCGCGATATTATCAGTCAAAGTATTTTATCTGAAAGGAAAAAAAGACTGGGATCGGATTTTTTTAACTTTTTCTATGGGGAAGTGGCGGATATTCTTAAAGAGCAAAAGATTATTAAACTAAAGGTTCGCTCAGACAGTAGTGAAAATTTCTTTAGTTCCTTGTTAAGTAAATTCAAAGATATATTCAAATAAAAACTTAAGCGATAGAGGCTTTTCAATATTTACCCTCGCGGATTGCCGAATGCAATACACGAAATATAAAGAAGTGTTCCATAGGAACATTGCCGCTTTAAACCTTAGAAATTCTGTTGGCAAACGCTAATTTAAAAAATTTCACATTAAATTTTTTGTTAAACTTAATCTTTCTAACGGGGTTTATCTTTATGTCGAAGAGATTTTCACCAAAGATTTTATACTCACTTCTCGCGGGTTTTATGTGATAATGGCTTTCGGACTTTCGTCAGCTCCGGAACTTAGTCGAAAACAATGTTTTCTCCCTCAAACATCCTCGCTGTCTCTGAGAGATACACT
>DAOWCC010000212.1 GCA_030639665.1 Elusimicrobiota bacterium
CGGCGTCCAAATAGGATTTGGATGGAATGCATCCTCTGTTTAAGCAGGTGCCGCCGAAATTTCCTTTTTCTATTATGGTTACATTGGCGTCAAGTTCTTTTAATTTAAGCGCTCAGGGATATCCCGCCGGGCCGGAGCCTATGATTATGATGTTTTTATTCATGGTTTTTCTCCGCCTTTTCTTTGTTAATTTTATTTAGTTTGGTCTTTATACTTTCTGAAAGTGTTTTAATGAAAGATACCAGTTTTGTTCGCAGTGTATAAGAAAATTCCGGCTTTATATGAGGATTGTCATATTGTCCTTTCGCGGTAATATTCATTTCCTTATTCAATACCTTGCCGTTAAAGTTCAAATCTATTTTATCCTTTTTGTCGAGCGTGAAATCCGCGTTTATATTGAATATATTGGAGTCCAGTTTAAAGTCTTGGATTTTAAATAAATCTTTATGGAAAGATGTTTTGGCTGAAATATCTTTAAAGTTTATTTCGTGTATCTTGGGGATTTCTTTGCCGTAAATTTTTGAAAAAGTTTTGAAGGCTTCCGTAATGTTTTTTCTAAATGAATTATCGATATTGGGAATGTCCATTTCCTCTATTTTGAATTCGGCTTTATATTTTTGTTCATTTGTTTTACTGTTAATTCCAAGGAAGTTCCATTTAAGATTTAGATTATTAAGGCGGATGTCATTGCAAGATGAATCTTTCAGGTTAATTTCCCCGAACAGGGAATTTAGATTATTATTTTCAAACTCAGCTTTTATATTAGTTTTAACTTTTTTTGACATAAACGAATTTTTTAAAATACTTCCTTTGAATATTCCTTTGCCGGATATTGAAAAAGAGCCGCCATAATAAGACAGGCGCTTGGAAAATTTTAAATCGGCGTCATTTAAGGCCCACATATTGTCGGACATTTTGTCTATTATGAATATCTCGGAATTTTCCGCTATTATTTGTTTTGGCCAGGAGGAATAAAATTTATCCTTGGGTTTTGGCAAAATAGCGGGGATATCCGAAAAATCCCAATTTCCGTTTTTATTTCTAATAAGGGTGAATTTGGCGTTTTTAAATTTAATTTTTGTGAGAATGAAATTGCCTTTAAAAAAAGGAAGCGGCTCGAATTTAAGGGCTGTTTTTTTTATTGAATAAGCGCTTTTTGCCGGGTCGCCTTTAGCGAAAATATTTATATCGGATATGATTATGCCGTCGATAAAAGAAAAGGATATTCTGCCCAAATCTATTTTTCTATTTAGTTTCTCGGCATACGAGGATGAAAAAGTTTTAAATGTTTGTTTTACCGCGAACGGCAATCCGAAATAAAAAGCGGCTATGATTAAAATAGCGGATAAGGATGAAATAATTATTGTTTTTTTGTTTTTAATTTCCACATAAAAATTATAACAAAAAGTAAGGATAGAGAGCAGAAATCTGAAAGCAGAGAGCAGGAGTGGCAAGGAGTTTCTTTAGCTGTCAAGCTGTCAAGCTGAATTATTATTTAGTGAGGATTTGGAGTGTTTTTGCGTTCTGATTTCTCAAGCGGTATAATGGTTAAAATAGCTTTACTTTAATTTTAAAGAGAGGGGAGAATGGAAAAAATCAAAATTGAAAATAACGCGTTTACATTTCCGATGCCGGTGGTAATTGTCGGCGCGCATGTAAATGGCAAGCCAAACCATATGGCTATCGGCTGGGTTTCACGAATGAGTTCAAAACCGCCTTTGATAGGTATAGTATCGTGCGCGCACCATACAAATAAAGGCATTAAAGAAAATAAAGAATTCAGTGTTTGCGTTCCGAGTATTGAAATGCTTAAAGCGACTGATTATGTAGGTATCGTTTCGGGAGCGGATGAAGATAAAAGCGAAATATTTGATTGCTGTTACGGCGAGCTTAAACACGCTCCCATGATTAAGCAATGTCCCGTTTCCGTGGAGTGTAAACTGATACAGACGGTTAATCTTCCCACATCCGAATTGTTTATCGGTGAAATTATAAACGCTTATGCCGGCGAAAAATATATGACGGACGGAAGACCGGATATAAATAAAATGCGGCCATTCACTTTAACCATGCCGGATAATAATTATCGCGCGGTGGGAGATTTGGTCGGAAAAGCGTGGAAAGATGGTATGGATTATAAGAAACAGAAATAGAATGAAAATTTGATAAACTTATTTTGAAGCAGATTTCATTGGAAAACTAAATGTAATTCGAGGATAGACGAAATGTTTTCAAAAACCGCCATATATCTTTATGCGACTGCCTTCGTCGTTGTTTTTATAATCGTTAGTAAGAGTTTTATTGCTTGCGGAAATAATATCGGAGTGAAGGCGATTAACGCTTGTTCAAATATAATCACCTTTACGCCTTTTGATTCCATTAAAATATTCGGATTGAGAAAGCGCGCCGAAAAATATGAAGGAATCAATAATCCCAATGAAGCGTATAATGATTATGCCGATTTGATTCAATTAAATGAAAAGATGTCCGTAAAACGATTGAAGGATAATGATGTTCTGGCGGTTTGTGAAAAAACAGCGTCCCTTGCCGTTACTCTTAAGAAGTGGGAAAAAGCGTTTAAATATTCCAATCTTGCTATTGAAAAGGGAAGTAAATCCGCCGAGATATACAGGATTAGAGGCGAAGAATATTTTCGCGACAGCAAGTATTCAGAGGCGATTGGGGACTTGAAAAAATGTTTGTCTTTGGGGCTGGATAGCTCCAATATTCTGTTTAATCTTGGGCGTTCGCATATGCGCAAAAAAGAATACAAGCTCGCGTTTCAGTATCTTAGAGAAGTTGAGAAAGAAATGAAAAATGATTTTGATTTTAATATGGTGACGGGGTATTACTATTTTAAAATGGAGCAATATAACAAGGCGCTAAAATATTATGAAGCGGCTTTGCGTTTGAATTCATCAAGTTCCGTTTGTTTGGAAAACATTAAGAAAACCAAACGGAAGATTCTGAAAAAATTAGACCTGCAAAAAAGCAATGTGTTTTATTAATGTCCGTTCACACAGCTTCCGATATTTGTCTCTCGCGGTATTGACGGGATAAACCGAAAGTTTTTTGTTCCCCTAATTTAGCGTAACAGCCTGCCCGCCGCGTTGTATTGCTGGGAATTTTAAGGCTATGCCCATGCCGTATCAAGGGATATGTTTGCGTTTATCCTGTTAATCCTGTCAGATACTTTGTTTTTTCTAAACAACTTTTTAGACAAGATTTACAGGATTTAACGGATA
>DAOWCC010000013.1 GCA_030639665.1 Elusimicrobiota bacterium
AGTGTATCTCTCAGAGACAGCGAGGATGTTTGAGGGAGAAAACATTGTTTTCGACTAAGTTCCGGAGCTGACGAAAGTCCGAAAGCCATTATCACATAAAACCCGCGAGAAGTGAGTATAAAATCTTTGGTGAAAATCTCTCTTTATTACAATCATTTCATTAGCCTACTAAGCGACCATGGTCATGCGAGTAAATACAACTGGCATGACTTTTTCAAAACAATACCATTAAAGAGGTAAATATCGAAAGGACTCTATCCCCAAAACCCGCGGAACAAAGCTTTGCCGATAATTCTATATATATTTATTTAGAATATTTCTATCCTCCTTCGCTAAAGCTTCGGAGGGATTCCGCTTTGGAACCTCGACTAGCAAGCCGAGGAGCTTCATTTTGAATTTTTATCCTACTACGCCAAGGCTACGAAGGATTCCGCTTAGCCAACTTTTATAGTCGCGCTAAGCTTCATACTGTTTATTGAGAGCTTTGTTGCATATAGATATAAATTTTTTACACGACACGCAATTTGTTCCGTCGGCTTTAAGCCTTTCGGTCAATTCCCTGTCCGAAGTTATGGCAACCGTCCTTATATTTTTGCTTTGGAAATAATAGGCCCGCTCCACTATCCAATCATCCGCGCTCCCATCATCAGTAAAAACAATATTCACAGAAGAATGAAGCTTATGTTTAATAGGCCTATAACCGCCATCCATAACAACTCTGAAAGTTGAAGAACTTAAATCATCAATATCGCAAACATTTTCAAGCCATTGGAAAAACTCGGTCTCAGCCTCAATAAAATCAAAAAATGGATTTTGATTCCACGCGCTTCTTATAAGATTACAGCCGTCAATCAGATAAACCGTTGCCTTGGTCGAAAGCCTATTCATTATCTTCCTCTTTTTGACCGATATATTTTCTAATAATGTCCCGGTTTAAATCATTGGTGTCCATAAAATCTCTTACAATGCCCTTATCGTTTATCAAAATACTCATCGGCCTGTCATAAACCCTGAAATTTTTAAAACTTTCAGCCGGAACTTTTATTCCAATCCGGCCTTTTATATTATTTTCTCTCAAAAATTTTCTAATTTCACCTTCGCTTTCATCCGTAACAGCGATGAAAACAATTGATTCCCGCTTAAATTCCTCATGTAAATCGTTCAATTTTTTTATCCCATCAAGGCTGCTATCGCGCCATGAGGCAAAAAAAGAAAGAATCACAAATTCACCTTCAAACTGCTTCAAATCCTCAAACTTTTCCCCTTTTGGCCGGATAATTTTTTTAATAATCAAACCGGGAGCGGGCTTGCCCACTTCCATAAGCGAAACCGCGGTTTCCTTCTTGGAGGAACAGCCAAAAAAAGAGAACACCATTAATATAATAAGTAGCTTTTTCATATAGCGATAGTGTTATTCTACAATATAAAGATAAACAATACGGCAGTAAATTGTTAGTAAAATGTGTCTGTTTTTGCTCCTTTACCTATACCTTGCATTACTTCTTTGTGACACTATCCACCTCTATCTGCAGTTTTATTTGGACTTAGTGTTCTTTTTTTGCTATATTTCATTATCTATGAACCATTCAAATATAAAGTTCGGAACCTCAGGCTGGAGAGCCGTAATCGGAGCGGAATTCAGCTTCAATAATTTACGCAGAGTGGCGCATGCTGTCGCCTCCCATGTAAAAACAAATAAAACATACGGTTTTAAAGGCGATGAATATCTGCTTTACCTTAGAGAAAATGGGAAGAAAGCCCCCATTAAACCTTGTATAGTCGTGGGATATGACACAAGATATTTATCCCAGGAATACGCGAAACTTGTAGCGGAAGTTTTCGCCATAGAAAATATCACGGTTATTTTTTCCGATACGGTAGTTCCCACACCCACAATTGCTTGGGAAGTAATGACCAATAATGCCATAGGCGGAGTTACAATAACAGCAAGCCATAATCCCGCCGAATATAATGGTTTTAAATGGACGCCTTTTTGGGGCGGCCCCGCCACGCCTGAAATAACGGCCGATATTGAAAAAAAGATAAATACACTTACAATCGCCGAGGTTGATAGGCGTTTGCCTTTTGAACAAGGAGTGTCTTCGCATACGATAAAAGTTTTGGATTTCCATGAAAATTACCTTAGCCAGATATATTCTTTGCTTGACCAAAATACGATAAAAAAAGCCAAACTAAAGATTGCCGCGGATTCGGTTTATGGCACAGCCGCGACATATCTTAGGCCCGCCCTTGAGAAAATGGGAGTAAAAGTAATCGGTTTAAGAGAAGAACGAGATGTTTTATTCGGCGGACATTCCCCCGATACCGATGAAGAAAATCTCAAAGATTTGCAAAAAATTGTAAAAAAGAACAAGTTCCATCTCGGTCTTGCCTGCGATGGCGACGCTGACAGATACGGCATTATAGATTCTGACGGAACCTGGATTGCGCCCAATATGATTTTAGGCCTTATCCTTGACCACCTTGTTAAAAATAAAGGAATGGAAGGAAAAATTTGCCGCAGTGTTATGACATCTCATTTTGTTGACGCGGTGGGCAAATATCACGGACTTGAAACGAGAGAAACGCCGGTTGGATTCAAATATATAGGCGACTTTCTCAAAACGGGAGAATATTTGATAGGCGGAGAAGAGTCGGCAGGCATGTCCATAATGGGACATGTTCCCGAGAAAGACGGCATTCTCGCCTGCTTATTGATAGCCGAAATGATTGCTTATGAAAAAAAGCCCCTAAAAAAACTTTTAGAAAACCTCTATAAAAAAGTCGGCCCTTTCATGAATATAAGACTGAATCTGCGCTTAAATGAAAATGAGAATATCGAAAGAATAAACGAAAGACTTACATTAAAACCGCCCCTTAATGTGGCGGGTTTCCCGGTATGGAGAATAAACGATGTTGACGGCTTTAAGTTTATAATGAAAGACGGAAGCTGGCTTGGTTTAAGACCGTCCGGAACAGAACCCGTCGTAAGAATTTACGCCGAAGCCCAAACTCAGGCCAAATTATCGAGTTTTGTAAACGCGGGAAAGAAAATTATCAGCGGTAAATTTTAAAATTCAATATCCACTTCAGGAGAACCCACACTATGGACACAAAAATTAAGAAAATAATTTCCAGAGAAATCCTTGATTCCAGAGGCTTTCCCACTGTTGAAACGGATGTTTATCTCGCGGACGGCTCTTTTGGAAGAGCGGCGGTGCCAAGCGGAGCTTCCACAGGAACTCATGAAGCTTTGGAACTTAGAGACGGCGGAAAAAGATTTATGGGAAAAGGCGTGTCAAAAGCGGTTGAAAATGTGACCAAGCGCATTCTGCCCGAGATAGTGGGGCTTAAAGCCGACCAGCAGCAAAACATAGACGACATAATGAATGAAATAGACGGCACCTCTTTAAAAACAAAACTTGGCGCCAATTCCATTCTTTCGGTTTCAATGGCCATAGCCAGAGCTTCCGCGAACGCCTATAATCTCCCCCTCTACTCCTATATACGAAAAACATTTTCATTAAAACAAAAAGGCTTCATAATTCCAACGCCCATGCTCAATATCGTCAATGGCGGCAAACATGCCGATAGCGGCATTAATATTCAGGAATTCATGATTATACCCATCGGCGCTTCCAATTTCGCCCAAGCGATGAAAATGGGCGCGGAAGTGTATCATTGCCTGAAAAAAATACTTTCAAAAGGCGGTTATACCGTGTCTGTCGGAGATGAAGGCGGCTTCGCCCCTAAAATATTTACGCACGAAGCGGTCATAGAAACCATTGCCGACGCCATAAAAGAAGCGGGCTATACCTTCAAAGAAATTAAAATAGGTTTTGATTCCGCCGCGAATGAATTTTATACAAACGGCAGTTATGTTTTTGAATCGCATAATCTTACCTATAAACAAATGACGGAAAAATATGTCGATTGGAGAAAACATTTCCCCATAGTGTCTTATGAAGACCCCTTGGCCGAAGACGATTGGGAAGGCTGGAAACACCTTACCAAACAACTTGGAAAAAAAGCCCTTATTATCGGCGATGATTTATTTGTAACAAACCCCATGCGGCTGCGAAAAGGTTTTGAAGAGAAAGTGGGAAACGCCATACTCATCAAGCTTAATCAAATCGGCTCCTTAAGCGAGACCATAGAGGTTATAAACATGGCGCATAATAAAAATTACGCCACTGTTATCAGCCACCGCTCGGGAGAAACCGAAGATTCGTTTATCGCCGATCTCGCGGTAGCGGTCAATGCCGGCGCGATAAAAACCGGCGCGCCTTGCCGCTCTGAAAGGCTTGCGAAATATAACCAACTCATAAGAATAGAAGAAGAGCTGGGCAAAAAAGCTAAATATGCTAAAGACATGGTATTCAAGCTTAAATAAACTAAGCGATTCAAAAAATTTTAAATATATAATAATCGCGATTATTATCCTTTTCCTTGCCGCCAATAAGGGGTTCAGGTCGCTTATAGGTAATTTCGCTGAACTACAAAGCCTCCAAAAAGAACACTTGGCGCTTCAAGAAGAAAATAAAAAATTAAAATTAAAATTGAAGCTTATGAAAAGCGATGATTACATGGAATCCATGGCGAGAAAAATGGGTTTTCTCAACCCCAATGAAACCGAATACAGATTCCAGCCGCCGAAAAACAATTCGGAAGAATAAGGGTTAAGGAAGAAATAATGGCTATAAAAATTGAACAAATAAAAATCGGACCGCTCGATAATTTTATTTATATTGTTTCGGATGAAACCGAAAAGAATTGCTTTATGATAGATCCCGCCTGGGATCCGGCTCTCTTGGATAAATATTTAAATGAAAATTCTCTAAAACTTTCTTTCATACTGCTTACCCATACTCACCCCGACCATATAAACGCGGTTGATTATTTCTTAAAAAAAGATAAAGAGCTTAAGGTGTATTTTCATAAAGAAGACGCCTTTATGTATAAGGCGCCAAAAGAACAAACTGAATTCATGGAAGATAAGCGGGAAATGGAATTTGCCGATAAACGAATTTCCGTTATTCACACGCCAGGACATACCCCTGGCTCCTGCTGTTTTCTTTTTGACGGAAATTTATTTACCGGAGACACTCTTTTTATAAGCGCCTGCGGCAGAATCGACCTGCCTCGCTCCGATGGAAAAGAACTTGTCAAAAGCCTTGTTAAATTATCCAAATTGCCAGATAAAACAAAGGTCTATCCCGGGCACTCCTATAATGGCCGCTCCAGTTCCATAGCCATTGAGAGAGAACATAATCTCTATATGAAACTGGCATTGAAAGATGAAGAAACATTTTTAAGAGCTATGAGATAACGATAGGCATAAGGCGAAAGGCTATAGGCATAAGAACAAAAGGATATATGCGAAAAAACAATAAAAAAACAATTGAGACCAAATGGGCGCTTATATGCGATTTTGACGGAACCATATCGCTTAAAGATGTCGGCGATGTTATTTTAACCCGTTTCAAAGCCGTAACAAGACAAGAAATTAAGGACTCATATGATGAAGATGTGGACATGGCAAAATGGATGAAAGAAGTTTTCACGCGTTTAAAGGCCACGCCAAAAGAAATAGAAAAACACCTTTTAAAAACCATCCTTATTCGAAAAGGCTTTAAAGATATAATTAAGTTTTGCGATACCAATAGGATACCCATTGAAGTCGTAAGCGGCGGTTTGGATTTATATTCCCGGCCTTTATTTAAAAAATGGGGCCTGAATGTAAAATCTTTTTTCGGCAAAGCTAAATTCACAAAGAACGGCTATACGATAAACTATCCCTATTTAAACGGCTGTTCTCTTGATGACTTTAAAAAAGCCAGAGTTAAATTTCACCAGTCAAAAAAAAGAAAAGTTATTTTTTGCGGCGACGCGACCACGGATTTAAAAGCGGCAATGACAGCCGACAAGGTTTACGCGACAAAAAAGCTTTTAAGCTTATGCAAAACTCATAAGGTCAAAACATCCTGGCTTAGAACTTTTTTTGATATAAAAAAGTTTATAATAAAAAGCACAAAAGAAACGGGAATAAGGTGATAAGATAATACGGGAATATGTTAAATTAAGGAAATTCCTTATTCACTTATCAATGTATTTACATATTCTTGTATTTTCGCTGTTAGGAAACTAATTTATTATGCATCCATATCTTCTTAAAATTGGCGATTTCTCCATTCCAACATACGGCATTCTTGTGGCCGCGGGCTATCTTTTGGGCGCTTTTTATATTTACAAAAGACATCACTTGATTAATATAACCAAAGAACAAATTTCCGATATATTGCTTTTTGCCATTATCGCGGCTTTGCTCGGCGGCAAATTATTTTATGTGTTTATTTTTTGGAATGATTACGGTTTAACCTTCTTTGAAAAAGCTATAAACGCCTTAAAAGATTTCAGATACGGTTTTGTTTTTTACGGCGGCCTGATAACTTCCACGATTTTTCTTTATTTCTATTTAAAAAAAAAGAAAATAAACTTTCTCGCTTTCGCGGATATAGCCGCTCCCGGCATAGTTTTAGGCCATGCCATAGGCCGCATAGGCTGTTTTTTCGCGGGCTGCTGCCATGGCAAGCCGACTGATTTTATATGCGCGGTAACATTTAACAATCCCGAAAGCCTGGTTTCCCCCGCCTTAATAGGCGTTCCCGTTCATCCGACTCAGCTTTATTCTTCAGCGGCAAATTTTATTATTTTTATAGCTTTACACTTTATGCTAAAGGCGTCTCTCAAACATAATTGGAAAAAGGGCTTAATAGCCGCTTCCTATCTTCTGACTTATTCCATAGCCAGATTTGCGATAGAAATTTTCAGAGGCGACGCGAGAGGGAATTTTATTTTTGCAATGTCACCCTCACAAATAATATCATTATCAGGAGCTTTAATCGCTCTGCTCTTTTTTTACTTCGCGTGGAAAAACAAAACTATTGCCGTGAAAAGGCAATAGTAGGTAGCAGGCTAAAAAAGAGAACATAATAGAAAATAGGAAACTCATTATATCCTCTGAACTCTAAACTAACTTATCAAGGAAACTATGTCAAAAACCATACTATTTGAAGACGATCCGAAAAGGCTTGACGCTTTTTTAACGGACAGCGAACATGATTTTTCCAGAGAATTCATGAAAAAACTAATCAAAGCCGGAAAGGTTTTGGTAAACGGCAAAATAAGAAAACCGGCCCATATTCTGGAATTTGGCGATGAGATAATTTTAGATATGCCGCAATTGGAAACCAAAACAAATCTCCTTAAAGACCTCATTATCTATGAGGATGATGATATTATCGCTATAAACAAACCCTCCGGTATAAAAATGCATCCAAATGATTCCAATTGGGAAGAAACTCCCGCGGCCGCTTTAATGGGAGATGAAACCATCGTTTCAATGATTTTAAGATCCAATCCCGATGTAATTAATTCGGGAGTATCGAGAATGGGCCTTGTGCACCGCCTTGATAGAGATACCAGCGGCTTGGTGCTTATAGCCAAAACCCCCGAAGTTCAAGATTCTTTAACCGAGCAATTTAAAGAAAGGCTTATAAATAAAAAATATTTGGGCGTAACGGATTTAGTCAGCGAAGATTCACAGGGAAGAATCGAAGCTCCGATAGGAAGACTTAAAGGCGATAAAAAGAATAAAGTCTGGAAATACGGCAGATACGCTCTCACCGAATTTAAGATTCTTGAAAACGGGAAAAAATATTCACTTCTTGAAATATTTCCAAAAACAGGCAGAACAAATCAAATAAGAATCCACCTTGCCTATATCGGCTATCCCGTGGCGGGAGACAAACTTTATAAAGGCTCGCCGGCCGCCGCGAGATTAATGCTTCACTCAAACGCGATAACCTTCAAGCTTCCCTCAAAAAAACGAAGAAAAACCCTAAAATGCGAGCCGCCTAAAGATTTTACGGACGCATGGAAGAAACTGAAGAAATCCGATATCAGACTTAAATAAAACAAAGCTATGCTTTATTCCGCCACACGGGCATTCCGCCACACGGCATCGGCGGACAGGCAGGCGGACAGGCAGGCGGACAGGGTGTAGTAAAATTCAACGTTAAAAAAGTTGCTTAGTGTTCTCTGTGTCTCCGTGTGAGAAAAAACAAAGAACAATTCCACACAAAGACACCAAGACACAAAGAACACATAACACGAATAACGGAAACAGCAAATCGCAGAGGACGCGGAGAATATAAAAACGCAGAGAATGCGGAGACCGTGGAAAAAGAATAAGAGAATAAAAAAAACTTTGCGGACTCTCTGTGTAAAATCTCAGCGCTCTTGAATACTGAGGGGTGTCCGTAGTAAAACTCAGAAGCAGCGTAGTCCACTCTGCGTTAAAAAGAGTTCCCCGCTAAAAGCGGGGCTAATTTATTTTGAGGTCTTTGCGTTTATCCTGATTTATCCTGTTCATCCCGTCTAATACTTTATTTTTTAAACAAGATTTACAGTAAACAAAGCTATGCTTTATTTAAGCTCCTGTAAAAGGCTAAACCTTGGCCTTAATCTTAATCTGCAGTTTTTTAAAACTTGGAAGCTGGCGAGAAAACCCTGAAATCTATTCTTGTAAATATATTATTTCGATTTTCAAGTTCGGCTAAAAAAACTTCTTCGATATTTTTTTCAATAATTTGAGTGAGAAGCTTATTGGCATTTTCGCAATGATTGTTTATTCTGGAAAAAGCGTAATCGCAATGGGAATTTATATACATTAAAAACGGCCAATCGGAATTTTGGCTTAAAAGCGTTTCTCGAGCCGCTTGATTTAAAGCTCTTACGGTTACATTATTAATTCTCTGATTTTTAAATCTGCCGGCCGTTTCAATCATTCTTTCGGTGGTGGCGATTATATCGGGATAAATTTTATCATTGGATTCATTAATCCAGGGATCAAAATAGCCGTTTTCACCCCATGAAGATATCTCGGGCTCAATAGACTCCGGCTCCTGGCAGGAATCAATATATTCACCCGGCATAACAAATTGAAGAGGCAGTCTTTCTTCTCTTATCCTTCTTATAATAGCTTCCACAAAAGCCGGACCTTCAAACCACCAATGACCGAATAATTCGGCGTCATAACAGCCCACGATAATCGGTTTTATGGACGAATCGGAATAAATGTCGTCCATTTGCTTTAAGCGTTTATTTAAAAAATCTTCGGCATGGCGCGCTACCGTGGCTTTCGCCAAATCCGGGTCATATAAAGCTTTTTGAGCCAAATCAACATCACCGGTAACTCTATGATATTTTATACCCAAAGGCTTTCTTCCTTTGCCCATTCCCGTATAAGGCTTTATATATTCATAATCGGCGTCATAGCCCAAATCTCTGTAAAACTCCCTGTAAGAACTGTCTCCGGGATAACCGTATTTTGAATTCCAAACTTCTTTTGAAGAAGAAATATCTCTCGCGAAAATATTCAAGCCTTTTTGAGTTTTTAAAGGAGCATAAACTCCGTATCTGGATTTCTTAACGGCATGAGCTTCCATAAAAGTATAATCAAAACCCGCCAGCTTTATATAGGTATCCAGCCTTTTATCATAAGCGCATTCCGGCATCCAAAAACCACGGCTTTTTTTATTAAATCTGTCTTGATAATCATCGGAAGCCACGGCTATTTGCGCTCTTAAGGCCTCGGGATGACTAAGCAAAGGAAGCACCGCGTGAGTGGCGGAAGAGGTTATTATTTCTATAAGTCCCGCCTGCTGAAATTGTTTAAACGGAGTAATGAGATTTCCATGATAACGCCTCATGGTTTTAGCGGCAAGAGAATAAAGCTCTTCATAAACTTTAAGGGTTTTTAAAAGCAAAGGATTATTATTCGCGCTATGAGTTTCCTTGCTGATAAGCTCAAGCCTGGAATTTATATAATCATTAAGTTTTTTCTCAAGCAGTTTATTTTCAAGCATGGCGCCGAGGGTGGGCGAAATGGAAATGGTGATACACGGCCTTATGCCGTCTTTGGCAAGATTTTCAATCATGGAAATGATGGGAACATAGGTTTCCACCACAGCTTCAAAAAGCCAGCTTTCCTCGGCAAAATCGGTTGTTCCCGGATGATTAACATAGGGAAGATGCGCGTGCAACATTAGCATCAAAGAGCCTTTCATAATGACTCCTTCTTAAAAAAGCCCGAAGCATAAGTATCTTTAACTTCTTCGCTTTCAATACCCGGAACGGTTATTGTATTGGATTCCATCATCTGAATAACTTCTCCCGAAGAAGTCTTAATATGCATAATGGCATAATAATCTTTGCCTTTTTGCGGAATATCCACATATTCCTTAAATTTATCCCAACTTAAGGTTTTTTGACAAGCAAAAGATCTTTCTTGAGCGTAATAAAATTTCAGGGTTACTTCTTTTTCGAAGTCTTTATTTAGGAAGTTTTCGGTTTTCGTTTTATTCCAAACCCAAAAAACAAAAATCTTGCCGGGATTTTTTACAAGCAAGACCAAGCGTTCACTGATAGGAAGTGTTTTATTATGATTATCCATGTCATACTCTTTTAGTGCTTTGCAACACAAATACTTTACCAATTTAGGCTCTGAAGAACAATTAACTTGTCATTTGGCTGACTGATTTTTGCGCGAAACGAGGAACGAAAAGCGAGTATACCCTGCGGTCTGTAAGCGATGAGAGACAAAGTTGCAGCCAAAAATCAAATAGCCCTATAGCACAATTGCTATAGGGAAGTTCATATTTTATTGATTTCTTCGTTGCTCCTTATTCACAGGCAGAAAGCCTTCTCATTCGTCACGCCTTGAACTAAATTTAAATCTGAGCTTCCAAATAATAAGGTAATTATTCTTCAAAGCCTTAGGCTCTAAAAAACAATAAAAAAACACTCCTTAAAACATATGGAGGCAAAGGCATAGAAAATAGAAATTTAAGTTCGCGGTCTTTTTTATAACCACGGCGTAAAGTAGTATAATTAAATCCGGCAATAAAATTAAGAAAATTTTCCAATTGCCGCTTAACCTTGATATTGAACCGCTGTTCCTTAAGGAGCCCATTTTATGAAAGCCATTTATAAATCCAGAGCCGCTGCCGGCGCCATATACGGAAAAGTTGATATTCCAGTAATAAAAAAAGATGAAATTTTAATAAGAATCGACCATACCTCAATTTGCGGAAGCGATATGCCGATATATAACTGGACGGGCTGGGCGCCGGAAAGAATAAAAACACCCATGGTCTTCGGACATGAATTGGCCGGCGAAGTGGTTGAAATAGGACAACTTGCCAGAGGTTTTAATAAAGGCGATTTTGTCTCGGTTGAATCGCATATCTTTTGCGGTTTATGCTATCAGTGCAGAAATGATCAAAGGCATGTTTGCAGCAATTGCAAAATAATAGGCTTGGATACGCCGGGAGGATTTTCCGAATATGCCGCCATTCCCGCGCGCTGCGCCTGGAAACATACCGATAATTCAATTAAAGATATAGCGTCGATTATGGAACCGTTCGGCAATGCCGTGTATGCCACGCTCATTGAAGATGTGGTGGCTAAAACCGTTTTGGTTTCAGGTTGCGGACCGCAGGGGCTTTTTTCAATTCCCATAGCGAAAGCCAGCGGAGCAAAAACGGTTATAGCTTTGGATACCGCCCCCTATAGAAGAAAACTGGCCGAAAAAATGGGCGCCGATTATGTGTTTAATCCCGCCGATAAAAACATAGAAAGCAAAATCAGAAAACTGCTAAAAAACAGAGACGGCGTTGATGTTGTGGTGGAAATGTCCGGCAATCCCCTCGCCATAGATTTTGGTTTGCATATGCTTGGCTTTGGCGGAAGATTCACCGCATTCGGCTTGCCGAGTTCAAAAATAAAAATCAATTATTCGGAAGATATAGTATTTAAAGGCCTGAGAGTTTATGGCATAGTGGGAAGAGAAATATTTAAAAGCTGGTATAAAATGGAGAGCCTTTTGAAATCAAAAGCCGTGGATCCGAGACCGGTAATCACCCACAAATTCAGTTTCAAAGATTATAAAAAAGCCTTTAAAGTGATGAATTCAAAAGATAAAAAATGCGGAAAAGTGATACTAGTTCCGTAAACGGAACTAGTAGGTAATTAGGCTATTTGGAAACTCGGCAATAAGTAACAGCAAAAAAACCAAATACCCGTAAATGGCACAAGTAGGCAACAGGTGACAGGCTGCAGGCCTCAGGTTACAAGTAACAAAAAACAAATGTAGTTGCAGCATCTTATGCTGCCATGTAGAGAACTCCTTATAATCTACTTACTGCTTTCTGCTCTCTAATCTCTAACAAAGGAACTTATATGAAATTTAAAACATTGAAATTCGCCGATGATGAAGTAAAAAATTTAAAAAAAGCCAATAGATTCATCACTCCTCGCATTCTCAATTCTGCGCAGGAACCGGTAGCCATAATAGACCGGAAAAAAGTCGTCAATCTTACCTCAAACAATTATCTGGCCATGGCCAATAATCCAAAAGTAAAAAAAGCCTCCATTGAGGCCATAAAAAAATACGGCGCGGGAACAGCCGCCGTCAGAACAATCATCGGCACAATGAGCATACACGCGGAACTTGAAAAAAAATTCGCCGCCTTCAAACAAGCTGAGGCCGCCATACTTTTTCAATCCGGTTTTACATCAAACACCGCTCTCTGCCAATCATTAATGACAAGTCCGGAAGATTTGCTTGTATCGGATGAATTAAATCACGCTTCAATAATAGACGGTGGAAGATTGTCTAAAGCCGCAAAAAGAATATATAAGCATCGCGATATGAATTCGCTTAAAGAAATTCTTGAATCAAAAGAAGCCCGAAAAGCCCGAAGATGCATGATAGTAACCGATGGCGTATTCAGCATGGACGGAGACATCGCTCCCTTGGATGAGATAGAAAAACTCGCCCATAAATACGGCGCCTTTGTAATGGTTGATGACGCTCACGCCAGCGGCGTAATAGGCAAACAGGGAAAAGGCACGGTTGACCATTTCAATCTTCACGGAAAAATTGAAATACAAATAGGCACGCTTTCAAAAGCTTTTGCCGCCGTTGGAGGCTACGCGGCCACCACCAAAAATTTAAGAGATTATCTGGGTTCTGTGGCAAGACCTTTTTTATTCTCAAGCTCTCAGCCCCCATCAGTCGCCGCCACATGCCTGGCTGTGCTTGATATATTAAAACATGACCCTAAAATCCTGAAAAAACTTTGGAGCAATACAAAATTCTTTAAAGAAGAATTAACTAAAGCGGGTTTTGATATTGGAAACAGTGAAACACCTATTGTGCCCATTATGGTAGGCGATACTCAAAAAGCGATTAAATTTTCACAAATGCTTTTTAAAGAAGGAGTCTTCGCCCTTTCAATAGGCTTTCCCACCGTGCCGAAAGGGAAGGAGAGATTGCGCGCCATAGTAACGGCGGGTCATACGATAAAAGATTTGGAATTCGCCATAAAAAAGTTTATCAAAGTAGGAAAAAAGCTAAATATTGTTTAGCGGGTCCTGTCAGTAAGTTTACCATCAGGGTCGGGGTCGCTTAGTACTGCGCCATTCCGTCTCACTGCAAGATAGCAACTCGAGAACTTGTGTCCGTAGCAGTCCTTTCGAAAGCCCAGTCCACCCACCCTCCCACAAGCCCAAGTCGGGTTCCGAACATCCCTGATTGGCAAATCTCACTGCCACCCGCTCTGCACTTATCTTTCATCGTATTTTATATAAGAGTCCCAACCCCATTTAAGATGAATCCGAATTACCCAACCTACACAAGGAAATTATCAAAATCGGAAAAAAACTTAATATTGTTTAAACTTCTTCCCCCTTTTACAAAGGGGGACTGAGGGGGATTTGAAAAGAAACATTCATGTGTTTATTGAGAAAACCCGCGAGGTTAAAAACAAAAGCAATCTATATATAACATTATTTTAAAAAGATTATTGGGTTAGCGGGTCCTGTGGATAGAGTCCTTTCGATATTTACCTGTGTGACCAGGGTCGGCACGAGCTAATCCCGCCCTTCCCTCTCTCACTCCGCTGTATGCGTATGCGGAGCTCCGAAGGGCCCCACAGTCAAACACCGAAACGCCTCTTATTAAATTGCCCCGCGTGTATCATCCCTTCATCGTATTTTAAAAGAAGTGTCCACACCCTAACTATAACTTGAATTACCCAACCCGACATAATGAAATTACTAATAATAAACCCGGTCATTTTTTATTCAAATTGTTTAAATTTATTGCCGGAGATGTCTTTTGCCGGTGAAAATCATGGCGATATTTTTTTCATCGCATATCTCAATACATTGAGCATTCTCTCTCGATGAATTTAAGCCCGGCTGAATAATGGCCGAAACACCGCACTTAATCGCCTCAATAATACATTCTTTATTCATAGACGCGTCGCAAGCTAAAACAATACAGCCGCCGGGTTTAATAATCGGATGGTTTTTTCTGACTTTTTCCGCGGCTATGCGAATGCTTTCAAAACAATTCGCCTGCCCATCGGATATCCCCAAAACCTTAAAATCCTGAACAAGCACCGCCGCGTGAGATACGGCATGTTTTGAAATTTTTTGGGCTATTTCAATCAAAGCCGATTGAGAACTGTCGGGTTTTCTTCTTGTTACATTTTTATAATCCGCTTCATTGCTTATATCTTTTTCTTCCATTAAAATCCCTCCCGAAACTGCCGTTATTTCAGCTTCATCCGGGGCAAAAATCATTAATGGCGCGCTTATAACTTTAAGTTTTTTCCGCGACTTTAAACAAGCAAGAGCGTCTTTGGAATATTCCGGAGCGACAATTCCTTCAAGGTGATTCTCAATTATTATTTGGGCTGTCTTCTGGCTTACTTTCCTGTTAAAAACAGCTATGGCGCCGGAGGAATTTTTAATATCCGAATTAAAGGCGGCCGTAAAAATATCCGGGAGTTTCCCTCCCCAGGCAAAAGAAGAAATATGAGCGTGTTTAACCAGAACGCAAGCGTTTAATTGAAATTCTCCGGCTAAATTACAAGCCAAATCAATATCCTTATAATGGTTATAATTGAGCTTTCCGCCTTGCAGAATTTTAATGGCCGCCATGCCTTTTGGACTGCTTCCTTTAAACGCGTAAACAGCTCCCGCTTGATGGGGATTTTCTCCGCAAGAAAGTTTCGATACTTTTTTTAAACTTAAAACAATTTCATCCTCATCAATAAAATTATTTGAAGCGGCAAGATATTGGGCTATCGCTCCGTCATAGTAAGCGCAATAATGATAGGCCTTGGCCGCGAGCCGTTTTTTTCTGTCATCTGAAATATCGCCAAAATCTCTAAGAGCGTCAAGAAGCAATTTATAATCTTTCCAATCGCATACGATTATGGTGTCGGAAAAAGATTTGGCCGCGCTTCTGATAAGAGCGGAATTGGCCACATCCAAATACTGCGGCAATTCCTCAAATGTAAAATTATCCTGAGCGATTATATTGGATAAAGGATAGAGATTTGCCACAACTATATGCGGTTTGGGCAAACGCCTTGAATCGGGGATATTTAAAATTGAATTTATGGCGGGATAGAGCATCCTGTCATTATCGCCTATGGGCTTGGCATTAACATCAGCGCGGCATAAGAGCTTTAATGTTGAAGCCGATGAAAAAATATCATAGCCCAGCTGTTTGAGGCCGTCGGCAAATTCAACTATCCCCTTTTTGTCATAGACATTGATAAACGCGGTTTTAGGCATAATATAAAGTATAGAAATCAGACATCAGAAAACAGAATTAAATGGCTCCTTTTACTGCTCACTGCTCTCCGCTCTCTGCTTACTCTAATTTAATCATTTCAATAAATTCTTTCTCACTGATTATTTTAATTTCAAGCTTTTCGGCTTTCTTGAATTTGGAACCGGGATTATTGCCGGCCACAACAAAAGAAGTTTTTTTGGAAACGCTTGTGGAATCCTTTCCGCCAAGTTCCCTCAAAGCGCCAATAGCCTCGCTTCTGCTCATTGACTCAAGCTCTCCGGTAAAAACAAATGACTTGCCGGAAAATTTTAAGCTCTCTCCGCTCTTTTCAGGTTCCCTCATATTTAAACCGGCGGTCATAAATCTGCTTATGATATTTTTTACTTCCTCTCTATTAAAGAAATCCTTTATTGACTCCGCTATAATCGGGCCTATTTCATCAATTTGGCTTAAATCTTCAAATTCAGCCTTCATTAAATTTTGGATATCTTTATAATGTTCGGCTAAAACCAAGGCATTCTTCGCGCCTACATGTTTTATGCCTAAAGCGAATAATAATTTGGATAAGGGTTGGGCTTTGCTTTTTTCAATTTCTCTTATAATATTATCAGCTCTTTTGTCTTTAAATAAATCCAAACTTAAGAAATTTTCTTTTTTCAAATCATAAATATCCGCGTAATTTTCAATGAGTTTCTTATCGGCAAGCTGGTCAATTATCGAATCGCCCAAACCGTCTATATTCATGGCGCCTCTTGAGGCAAAATGGAATATATTTCTTTTTATTTGAGCAGGACATAAAGGATTAAGGCATCTGAATGCCACTTCTTTTTCGTCTTTATAAATATCTTTTTGGCATGAGGGACAAAACTTAGGGCTTAAAATTTCTTTTTCTTTTCCTGTTCGCCCCGCTACCATAACCTTAATAACCTTTGGAATAACTTCCCCCGCCCTTTCAATAATCACTTTATCGCCAATACGCAAATCCAATCTCTTAATTTCATCAAAATTATGAAGTGTTGAATTTGATATGAGAACTCCCGAACATTTAACGGGTTTAAGTTTCGCGACAGGCGTAATCACGCCCGTTCTTCCCACTGAAAAAATAACATCTTCAACTGTGGTAGTCGCCTGCTCGGCGGGATATTTAAAAGCTATGGCCCACCTGGGACTTTTAGCGGTATTGCCCAGAACAATTTGTTGATTATAACTGTTAACCTTAATTACAAGCCCGTCTATTTCATAAGGCAATTGAAAGCGTTTATCCGAATAGGACTTATAAAAATTTATTATTTCATCCGAGGTTTTAAAAATTTTTCTCATCGCCGGAATCGGAATTCCAACCTGAGCGCAATAATCCAAATAATCGGAATGTTTTGATGGTTTATCAAGGCCCTCTATTGAGCCATAAGAATGAGTATAAAATTTCAGTTTTCTCTTTGCCGTTATACTTGAATCTTTCTGCCTGAGCGAGCCCGCCGCCGCGTTGCGGGGATTGGCAAAAGGCTCGGCGCCTCCGGCAATTTGCTCTTCCCTTAATAAATCAAAATCTTTTTTGTCTATAAAAACTTCCCCTCTGATTTCAAAATACTTCGGAAGGTTTTTGCCCTGAAGCTTTAAAGGAAGGCTTTTAATGGTTTTAACATTGGGAGTTACATCTTCGCCGGTTTTTCCGTCTCCTCTGGTGGACGCTCTAAAAAAAACTCCGTCTTTATATTCAATGGCGCAAGACAGTCCGTCTATTTTAGGCTCAATTATATATTCCAATTCTTCATTTTTAAAAGCGGAATTAACTCTCTTTATCCAAGCCAGAAATTCTTTCTCAGAGTAACAATTATCCATTGAAAGCATTGGAGTAAAATGTTCGACAGGCTTAAAAATATCCGCGTATATCCCGCCAACTCTCTGAGTCGGAGAATCCTCGCTTATGAGATGAGGATATTGAATTTCCAAATCTTTAAGCTCGCTCATTAAAGAGTCAAATTCACCGTCTGAAATTTTAGGATTGTCCAATGTATAATAAAGATGTTCATGCCTTGCTATTAATTTCCTAAGCTCGGCTATCTTATCGGCAGGATTCTTATTTCCCATCATTATTTTTTTTTGAAGTTTTGGTAGCACGCGGCTTCTGCTTTACTGCCGAAGCCTTGGCAATGCTGTCCAGCACGCCATTAACAAATTTTCCGGAATTATCGGTGGAGTACATCTTGGCAAGTTCTATAGCCTCATCTATTATTACGGCTATGGGAGCTTCTTTTAAAATAACCATTTCGCAAACGGCCAGCCTTAAAATGGCTCTATCAACCGCGGCCATTCTGTCTAAATCCCAATTTCGGGCCATGCCGCATATGACCCCGTCTATTTTTTCCATACCGGTTATGGATGTCATAAAAAGTTTTTTATAAAAATCAAAGACTTTGTCTTCGTGTCTGGCGGGATCCTGTTGCGTAATAACAAGCAATTTCTCCGGGCTTAACTTGGTTAAATCCGAGAGATATAAAGACTGAAGACACAATTCTCTTGAACGCCTTCTGTTTGTCATAAGCAATCCTGTTGGTTTAAAGAACTTGGTATTTATTTTAGCAAAATTTGGGAAGCGGCGTAACCCTGGCCTCATATCCTGTTCTTTATTTTCTATTTTTGATAGACTCTATTTAGTAGAACATACTAATAAATTGGGAGGCATTTTATGGCGCTTACACCTTTACTTATTATCGTAATTGTCGTGATTTTTTCAGCCGTTAAAATATTAAAAGAATACGAAAGAGGAGTTATGCTGACTTTCGGAAGATTTACCGGAGTCAAGGGACCAGGACTAATCATTGTTATTCCCGGCGTCCAACAAATGATTAGAGTAAGCACCAGAGTCGTAGTGCTTGATGTTCCGCCTCAGGATATAATTACCAAAGACAATATTTCGGTAAAAGTTAATGCCGTGGTTTATTTCAGAGTTCTAATGCCGCAAGACGCCATTTTGAATGTTGAAAATTATATGTATGCCACAAGCCAAATTTCTCAAACGACCTTGAGAAGCATATTGGGACAAGTTGATTTGGACGATCTCCTTTCAAAGAGAGACAAAATCAATAATGATTTGCAATCGATTATTGACGAACATACCGAGCCTTGGGGCATAAAAGTTTCAAGCGTTGAAGTTAAAAATGTTGACCTGCCTCAGGATATGCAAAGAGTTATAGCCCGCCAGGCGGAAGCTGAAAGAGAAAGAAGAGCTAAAGTTATTCACGCCGAAGGTGAATTGCAAGCGGCTGAAAAAATATCGCAGGCAGCCAGTATCATAGGTCAAAATCCCGCCGGTATTCAGCTTAGATATCTTCAAACGCTGACTGAAATAGCGACTGAAAAAAATTCAACCACATTATTCCCGATTCCCATGGATTTGATAAATGTGTTCTTGAAAAATAAAGACAAATAAACTAACAAAGTTTAATGTCTTAGAGTCAAAAACAACGAAGTTTAACGCATGAATATTTTTCCCCTGTAGATTTAAATAAATCTACAGGGGTGTTTTTTCTGTTTCTTGCCATTACTGGCAACTAGTATCTTGACAAGTTAATTAAGCAATATAGCAAGGATTAAATGTTAAGAAATGAGAAGAGAAACGGAAAGTAGAAAACAAATTTTAAATTACGCGCTTGGTGTTCTCTGTGTCTCTGTGTGAGAAAAAAACAAAAAACAATTCCACACAAAGACGCCAAGACACGAAGAAAGGCAACAAGGAACTAGAAACGACACTAAGCTATTTAATTTGTCGCTACACTAATAGCAGTGCTACTCGCTGCAGGTAGCAGGCAAAAGGCGACAGGAAGTCAGCTGTAAGAAAATTTTTTAGTTACTTGTGACTGGTGACTTGAGACCGGTGACTTGTGGACTTGTGCTCTTGTGACCATGTTTTACGAAGTAACCCCACCACCTGAACACCCGACGAAGACGGGCAATTTTAAAGGCGGCTTTGCCGCCTGTTCGGGTGGTGGGGTAAAACATTATGCCCGGATACTATATACATATTCCTTTCTGCCGAAGCCGCTGTCATTATTGCGACTTTACTTCTTATGCCGATAAAAAGATTAAAATAGATTCATATCTTAAAGCCTTGGAAGCAGAATTTAAGTTAGCCGACATACTGTCGAAACTCAAATCCCAAAATTCAAATAACAAATCCCAAATAAATTCCAAAATCTCAAAATCTCAAACATTGAAATTCCTAAACATCAAATTAAAGAAACTCAATAAAACTCTCAACTCCCACAATCTGTTACCTAAAGCCTGCCGCCTGTCGCCTATAGTTTTTGATACTTGTTCACTGAGGGGTGTCCACAGCAAACCTTCGAAAGCACAGTCCACTCTATATATAGGCGGCGGCACGCCTAGCTTTCTGTCAGTCAAACAATTGCATAAACTTCTGGAAATCATAAATCTGCATCTTGGCCCGATAAAAAAATTTAAAGAAATAACTTTTGAAGCAAATCCTGACAGTCTTTCAATGGAAAAAATCAAAATTTTAAAAAATGGAGGCATCAACAGAATAAGTCTGGGCCTTCAAACGGCAAATGATAAACTTTTAAATAAACTTGGCAGAAACGCTCGCCTGAGCGATTTTACAAAAGCTTATTCAAACTTAAAAACCGCCGGTTTTAAAAATATAAATATAGATATTATGTGCGGCATTCCCGGCCAAACACTTCAAGATTTAAAGGAAACCCTATTCCATATAATAAAACTTAATAGCGCGCATGTTTCCATTTACGGCCTTGAAATACATAAAGGAACCGTCTTTTATAAGAAAAAAATAAAACCTGACGGTGATATGGCTTTTGAAATGTATGAAACAGCGAGAAAAACTCTCACCAAAGCGGGCTATGAACATTATGAAATTTCAAATTTTGCCAAAAAAGGCTATCAAAGCAAGCATAATATGAACTATTGGCAAAATGGAGAATATATCGGCTTTGGCTGTTCAGCGGCGTCATATTTAAACGGAACAAGGTCAAAAAACACTAAAAATTTATCTTCTTATATAAGCTCAAGTCTTAAAAACAAACCTTTGCTTGAGTATTCAGAAACCCTTTCGGGAAAAGAAAAGCTCGGCGAGCAAATTATCCTCGGACTTAGAACCAAAAAGGGAATTGTATTGGATGACCATATATTTATAAAATTTAAGGATAATATAGAAAGGTTATTGAATTTGGGACTTATCGCAATAGCCCTACCACCTGCTTATCGCCTGACAGGCGATTTAAAAATACAAAAGTCCCGTTATACGGGACAAGCAGGTGGTAGGGTAAAAACGGGAAGATTAAAAATAAAACCTAAACACTTCTATATCTCAAATAGAATTTTCTCAGAATTTGTTTAGCGCGAAAACCGCAAAAATTTTGGATAATTTACAATTAGATAAAGGATAAACTATTTATGTCACAGAGCCTCGGCAAAACTTATGAACCTCAAGAAATAGAACTTAAATGGTCTGAAATTTGGCAGGAAAAAAAACTTTTTTCATCAAAGCCCCATGCTTCAAAAGAGTCCTTTACCATAGTAATTCCACCGCCCAATTTAACCGGCGCTTTGCATATCGGCCATGCCTTTAACAATACCTTGCAGGATATTTTAATCCGTTATAAAAGGATGACCGGCTATGAAACTTATTGGGTTCCCGGAACCGACCATGGCGGCATAGCGACTCAAAATGTATTAGAGAAACTATTAAAAGCCGAAGGAAAAACAAAGAATGATTTGGGCAGAGAAAAGTTTATTGAAAAAGCCTGGCAATGGCGCGATGAATGCGGCGACACCATATTAAATCAATTAAAAAAACTGGGCTGCTCGCTTGATATAAGTAAAGAAAATATTCGCTTTACGATGGATGAACCCCGAGCCAAAGGCGTCTTTGAAGCGTTTAAAAGCCTTTGGAATAAAAAATATATTTACCGCGGTGAAAGAATGATTAATTGGTGTCCGCGCTGCGGAACGGCTTTATCCGACATTG
>DAOWCC010000191.1 GCA_030639665.1 Elusimicrobiota bacterium
TAAATTTTATAAGTTCTTCTCTGGGATCGTTTTTGGCGTCGCCCAAGTATTCAAAATGTTCTACTTTCCCGCCGATTGTATTTTGAATGTGCAGAGATATTTGAAATGTCAGCTGTTGATAAGGCCTTAAACCGTCATAAAAAGGTAGAGACGGCATGATGGTTTCAAAGTCAATAAAATAAAGAGGATATTTAAGCTTCTTTATAAAATGGCCTATAGCTTCATTATCTATAATGCTTTTATTTGTTTTCTCGGCTTTCAAAACAAGCTCTTGCCAGGGTCTTAATGGAAAATCATCGGGTATATCTTTAATTTTTATTATTCCCATTTCTTTAAGTTCTTCTTTTTTTTGCCAGGCAAGATGGGGGAAATCATAAATCGAATAATCGGGCACATGCTTTCGGCAATGATCACAGAATTCACATACATAGGGATTCGCGCAATGCGGCCCTATGGCTATTTCCGGTTTTTTCTCGTTTGATAGAATTTTTTTAAACTTCCGCAGATTTTTTTTCACTTCTTGAAGATGTGCATTTGTTTCGGTGTTTATTGTTTTTACCGTAAAGAAATCTTTCGGCTTTATTTCTCCGTTTTTAACAAATTTATTGTTAATATACATCATCTTTACATTTTTTATTTTAAAGCCCAGTTCTTCAAGAACATATTTCTGTATGGCGGTGTCATAAGCATGTATCTCCTTTACCGAGGTTGTGCTTTTAACTTCTATCAAATCCCATGACTTGTCTCTATTTTTCTTTAAAATATCGGCGCGGATTAAAACATCATCAAATACAAAACAACCCTCATAAATAATTTTAGTTCCGGCTTTAACCAAATGCGCGGTTTCTTCAATCGCTTGGCGTAATTGTTTATAATCGGCTTCAATAAGTTTGCCGCCTTTATAATAGTTCCTGGCAAGGTCTCCCACCAGATGACCTTCATTAAATCGCATTTGCTGTCCTTGCGGAATAGGCGGAATAAGGTCTTTTCTATAATTATAAAGCCAGATTCTTTTCAGGCATTGCAGGCCCATCATATATTGTGATTTTGAAATTCTTTTCTTAAACATTGCGGCTCCTTAAATTCTCGTCTACAAATATTATAGAACATAAAACCGACAACATAGTGTCGTATTGTTGGAGATAAATAATAAAGAAAGAACCCCGCTTTTATGAGTGGGGTTCTTTCTTGTGATTGGATTTAATTTAAGCGAATATTTTTTTAATTGTTTTTAAGGCAAAATCTTTCCAGCCAAGAACATCAACAATAGTCTTTTTTAAGGATTGGTCTCCGCCATAAACAAGATATGCCGAAGAAGGTTTTGCCAGTTTTGACCAAAACTTTATTCCTTTAAAAAAATCACTATTTACTGTTGTTCCCGATTTAATTTCCAATGGAATAAGATTTTCTCCGTTTTCAATAATACAATCTATTTCCTGTCCTATGTGGTCGCGCCAAAAAAATATATTTTCTCTTAATCCTTTGTTAAATCGGTATTTAAGCAATTCGCCAATAACCCATGTTTCAAAAATTTGACCGCGGTATTGGTTAATTGACAAATTTTTAGCCTCATTAATTCCCAATAAATAACACAAAAGTCCCGTATCGTAAAAATATAATTTTGGGCTTTTAATTAAGCGTTTGTTGAAATTTTTATAATGCGGATAAATCAGATATAAAATATAGGAAGCTTCAAGGGCTGAAAGCCATGTTTTGGCGGTATTATGCGATATTCCGCAATCATTTCCCAAAGATGAAAGATTTAAAATTTGCCCTGAACGGGCGGCGCACATTTTGACAAATCTTTGAAATCTGTTTAAATCTCCCACATTAATTACACGCCGAACATCTCTTTCAAGGTAGGTCGTTATATATGATGAATACCATTGACCGGGAGGGACAGGCCTGTCATAAATAGCCGGATAAAAACCTTTGAAAAGTAAATTATCCAGTTTCGCGGGAGCTGTTTTAAATTCCATGGTTTCTTTGAGAGAGCATGGCAAAAGAGTAAGAATTGCGGCTCTTCCCGCCAAAGTTTGGGAAATGGATTCTAAAAGCATCAAATTATTTGAACCGGTAATCAAAAACATTCCCATTTTCTTTTTTTTATCAACTAAAGTTTGCATATATGAAAGCAAATCGGGAACTCTTTGTATTTCATCAATTATTATCGGGCCTTTCTCATGCTCTAAAAATTTTCTTGGGTCCTCGGAAGCAAATTCTCTCATATCAATATCTTCAAGAGAAAAATAAGGGCTTTTTGGAAAAAGATTTTTAACCAGCGTCGTTTTACCTGATTGGCGCGGTCCGGTAATAACCACTATGGGAAAGCTTTTTAAGGATTCCAAGATTTTTTTTGACAATGTTCTTTTTATCATAGGATATAGTTTACAAATTGTAAGTTCAAATTACAATTTGTAAAAATTATATGCCATTCCTTTCACTATCATTTATTTAGCAATAATCATTGTCCACTTGCCTAATCACTTCGCAACTCAACCCCGTGGTTTGCTGTTAATGCTTCTTTGCTTTTCTACAAGCCAATGGCAGTGCCGTATCAAACGCAGCTATTAGACGGACAAAGGAATTCCGCTATGTCATGCTGTATAGTGTGGCGGAGTTTCGATTTTTTTTGAAAAACCAATAACGACAATATGCTGTCGCGGTCCCGTGTTAAACTTTTTACAAGGTGAAAAATGAAAAATAAAAAGAAAATCATATTTATACGAGAAGAGTTTGCCAAGTATATTTTGCCGTTCAGAAATCAAGCAGAGTATCTCGTTCAGAGAGAGTTTATGCCGCTCAAGTTTTTCAGTAAAAAGGAGTCATTCGTAAAAGGCGGTATGCATCACCACATGTAAAGTGGAATTATCTCTGAGGTTGGGTTCAGTTTGGTTTCGCCGTTTGATGCGCATAGCGCTTGATACGGCAGAACATAGTTTTCTGGCGGAAAACTCAGGGGTAAAAAAAGAAATAAGTTAATTATCATCCATTTTTTACTGTTGTTACTCAATAGCGACAGAAGACTAAAGCAATTGGAGTATATAAATGTTTTGGAGAAGATTAAGTTAATGAAAATTCTAAAAGGACTTTATGAATTTTTTCAATTTACTCTGCTGTAAGATGAGGAGATATTTTGTAACATATGATTATAATCAATCTGGGGTTAGTGTTATATAAGACAATTTATAAAAATGAGGAACTATTTCAATGAAGTCATCAATTCGGGACAATCATAAAAATGGAGCTGTAGGTGATTTTTTAAAATCAGCTATTGCCGATGATTCAAAGCTCTCAATAGTTTCAGCTTATTTTACTATCTACGCTTATAACTCATTAAAGGATAAACTTAATTCAATTGATGATTTTCGTTTCCTCTTTGGTGAACCTACATTTATTAAAGCACTTGATCCGGAAAAGAAAAATCATAGGAAATTTAAAATCGAAGATGATACTCTTACAATCCCTCTTGAAGCCCGTTTACAACAAAAATCAGTTGCTCGCGAATGTTACGCATGGCTGAAAGACAAAGCCGAAATCAAATCCATGGTAAAACCAAATTTTCTACATGGGAAAATGTATCATATTGAACAGCCGGGTGGAGTGGAAAAAGCGATAGTTGGAAGCTCAAACTTTACTGTAAACGGTCTTGGTATTGGCGGAAACAAAAACATAGAATTGAATATGATTATTGACAGCGACCGTGACAGACAAGACTTAAAAAAATGGTTTGATGATTTATGGAATGATAAGACTGGTCTTGTGGAAGATGTGAAAGAAGATGTCCTAAAATATATAACTCAATTATATGCTGAAAACGAACCTGAATTTATTTATTTTAAAACGCTTTTTCATCTTTTTCAATCCTATCTTGACGACCAAAAGAAAGGCGGTCTCCTTAATGAAAAAACAGGTTTTTTTGAAAGTGAAATATGGGATGTTTTATATGATTTTCAAAAAGACGGCGTAAAAGGTGCAATCAATAAAATACTTAAACATAATGGTTGTATTATCGCTGACAGCGTAGGTTTAGGTAAAACATATGA
>DAOWCC010000158.1 GCA_030639665.1 Elusimicrobiota bacterium
TAGCTTAGTGTCGTTTCTAGTTCCTTGTTGCCTTTCTTCGTGTCTTGGCGTCTTTGTGTGGAATTGTTCTTTATTTTTTTCTCACACGGAGACACAGAGAACACCAAGCGCGTAACTTAAAATTTGTTTTCTACTTTCCGTTTCTCTTCTCATTTCTTAACATTTAATCCTTACTATGTTGCTTAATTAACTTGTCAAGATACTAGGGTTTGCCGAGCGGAATCCCTCCGACTTGTCTCTCCGAAGCTTTTCCGCCAAAGGCGGATCCGCCGATTTGTTTGGAGGAAGCATAGGAGGAAGCAACCAGGCATTCATCCGCAACCTAAAAACTGCGGTTTTCTGCGGCGAAGGAGGATAATCTTTATTTCCCAAACTTTTAAATCCAAAATTTATTCTTCCTTGAAGAACCATGCTCCATAATTAAAACATCTGATAAAAAGAAATTCAAAGAAATATATAATATCAATATGGAAAAAATCATATTACTTAAAAGAAAATATCTCTGTGAAACTATTTCGACAACACTTGTCCTTTTAATCGGATACGTCGATTTTATAACAGGTTATGAAATATGCTTTTCACTATTCTATCTCATTCCCATAACAATAATATCTATATGCAAAAATTATATATGGGGGCTTATATTTTCGGCCATTGCAACTATTGTATGGATTACCGGTGAAATAGCAAACGGAATGACTTTTTCACATTATTCCATTCCTTACTGGAATTCGCTTATGAGATTTGGGTTTTACAGCATAATAAGTATTTTAGCGGACAAAAGCCAAAAATCTTTCAAAAAAGAAACGGAAATTTCGAAATTTAAATCCGACATGATTTCAGCGGTAAGCCATGAATTCAACAATCTTCTTACAGGCTTAAACCTTACCGCTATTCTTCTTGAAGAGGGAGAACAGCCAAAAATAGAAGAAGAAAGGATTAATCTTTATAAAATGCATCGGCATAATTACACCGCCATGAGCGAACAAATTAAAATTTTGCTGAATAATTCCAGATTGGAATCAGGCAAGATAACCCCAAAACTCAAAAAGGCGAAAATACGCGACATAATAAACAATGCCATAAATTACCTGCTTCCGATAGCATATAAAAAAAACATAAAGATAAAAAAACATTTCCCTAAAGAGAATATTCCCATTAACTGCGATATAGACCTTATGAACCTGGCAATATCAAACCTTATAGCAAATGCCATAAAATATTCACCGATAGATAAAAACATCTCTGTCTATATCAAGCAGATAAATAATACCAAGATGGAAGTATCTATTGAGGATAATGGTATTGGAATTAAGAAAGAAGACTTTGACAAAATATTCAGCGGTTATTATAGAACCGAAGAAAGCATGAGATACGCCAGCGGATTCGGAATAGGACTGAAACTGACAAAAGATATTATTGAACTTCACAACTCCGAGTTAAAGCTGGAATCAAAAATGGGGCAAGGCAGCAAATTTTCTTTTACTCTGCCAATATCTCAATAATATATTTGCTTTAGGCAAATAATCTCAAATGCTCTCCTACGAAGGATAACAAGTCATCTGCCACAAGTAAAACACCCACACCATATAATTTTAATTACTCTTAATGTCGTTTATTTTTGCCTGTGACCTGTGACTGGCCTATGGCCATTGCCACTTTTTCTTTTGTTATCGGCATGGATTTTATTCTTATGCCGAAAGCATCTTCAACCGCGTTGCCTATCAAGGGGGCCGCGGGTATCATGGTATGCTCGCCAACACCTCTGGCGCCAAAAGGCCCATCGGGCTGAGGAACCTCAACTATTATAGCGGCAATATTATCCACTGAGTCGGAAGCGGTGGGAATTTTATAATCTGAAAAATTAGCGTTTATAAGACAGCCTTTTTCATCAAAACGCATATCTTCATAAAGCACCGTGGCAAAGCCTTGCATTAAGCCTCCGACTATTTGACCCTTTACAAGAGCGGGATTAATGGCTTTTCCAGCGTCAACCGCCAAAGCGGTTTTCAGTATTTTCATCTTTCCCGTTTCTTTATCTATCTCAAGAATAATACCGGCGGCGCCCGTCGTATAATGAACATTGGGTTTTCCACCTTGTCCTGTTTCAGGATCTGAAATAGCTGATGTGAATTCAGGCATAAACATTCCCGAACCCATTATCGGTCCGCCTTTGAAAGTGTAATCTTTAGCCTGAATACCGGCAATTACAAAATCTTTTAGCGGAAGCTTAAAATTGGCCTTTGTTTTACATCTGACTTTTTCACCCTCAAGATATAAACTTGATTTGGCAAAACCGTGAACTCTCTCTACCACAGCAAAAATTTTATCTCTGGCTTCGATTGCGGCGCTTTTAACGGCATTACCGCAACTCCAAGTAACATGAGAACCCACTGTTTGCCATTCATAAGGATTTCTATCGGTGTCGGGAGTTTCAACTCTTATTTTGGAAACGGGAACGCTTAAAACCTCCGACGCTATTTGAGCCATAACCGTCAATAAGCCCTGACCTATTTCCATACCGCTCACAAGTATATTTATACTGCCGTCCTCATTAAATTTTAAAAACGCCGCGGAGGAAGCGTTCGGCGGCATGGCGGGGGATTTCCAAAAACAAACCACACTTTTACCAATTTTCTTATTTACATCTTTTGATTTTTCTTTAATACCCCATTTTATTTCCTTCTCAACTTTCTTAATACATTCCGATATGCCGTTTGGATTCATCTGAGCGCCATAAGGCAAAGTGTCGCCCTCTTTAATGGCATTTATTTTTCTGAACTTCACAGGGTCAATTTTAAGTTTTTTAGCCACTTTATTTATATGCGATTCAAGACCAAATGAAAACTCAGAATAACCAAAACCTCTATATGGGCCTCCGGGGGGGAGATTTGTATAAAGACATAATGAATCAATTTTTAAATTATCCACTTTATATGGTCCGCTCGCCGATAAGCCGGCGGCATTGACCACATTGGCGCCATATTCAACATAAGCGCCCGCGTCCCAATAAAGAGCATATTCCAAAGCTGTCATTGTTCCGTCTTTTTTCGCGCCCATTTTTATTTTAGCCACCACGCCTTGTCTTTGATAAGTATTACAAAACTCTTGAGCTCTCGACCATAAAACCTTAACCGGCTTGCCTTTAACGGCAATAGCCAAAACAGCGCCAAGTATTTCCATACTGACTCCGGCCTTCCCGCCAAAACCGCCTCCAACATGCGTGCTTATCACTCTTATATCTTTATGACTTATACCGAGAGGGGAAAGAGCTTGGGAAAAGACATGTCTTTGAGTAAAGGGCGATTGTGAAGCGGTCCACATTGTAAGCCTTCCCGAATCATCATAAAGACCAATAACGCTATGAGGCTCAATGGCGCAATGCGCGTATCTGGGCACGAAATAAGTATCTTCCAGAACGACATCGGCTTCTTTAAATCCTTTCTTTACATCTCCTCTTTTCGTCTTTCTCCAATGCGCTATATTTGTTTTAGCTTTTGGAAAAAACCACGGCACATGTTCATAACCGGCTAAATTAGGATGCACCAAAGAAACTTTCTTCTCAATCGCTTTCATAGGATCTAAAACAGGCTTCAATTCTTGATATTTAACTTCCACAAGCTTGGCGGCCTTCAATGCTGTTTTTGGGCTATCCGCTATAACGGCGGCAACTTGCTCTCCGACGAATCTAACCACATCTTTAGCGAAAATATATCTATCCTGCATATAAAGACCAAAGGTATAGGGGAAATCTTTAGCTGTTACAATTTTGACTACGCCTGTAACTTTTTCAGCTTTTTTGGTATTTATGGATTTTATTTTGGCATAAGCATGAGGACTGTCAACTATGGCGGCATAAAGCAAAGCATTGCCGAATTCCAAATCATCTGTATATTTAACCGCGCCGGTAATCTTCTCCCAGCCGTCTATTCGCGGGACGCTTTTTCCAATTGTTTTAAATTTTGTCATAATTTTCTCCCCATTAGAAATAGTCCCTTTGAAGGGAATATTCCGGGTTCAAAATTTAATTAAATATTTCGTCTTACCTCTTCCTTCGTCATTTTTAGTTAAACCTTTTGTCTCTGTATTTCTAAGGATTAAAATAGTAATGTTCCTATGGAACACTTCCTTATATTTCGTGGATTGAATTTAACAATCCGCGAGGGCAAGCCGATAAAAAATGGTCACCAGTTCCCAGTCACATGTCACCAGTCACCAGTAACGACAACTAAAATTTTAAACTTCTACACCTCTGAGTTTTAATTCACCTTTAATTGTTTCACCGATATATTTAGCAGTCTTAGATAATGAAACCTTTTTCACTTTGCTATCTAACAATATTATGACAATAAGACCAGAAAGTATCCCTATAATAACGGGGCCTCCAATTATGAATGATGTGGCAATAAAAAGACCCGAAATAACTCCTCCATGCGCAAGACTATCAACCAATGTTGAATAATCATTCTCATTTTTTGCTAAATTAAAATTATAAGCCAAGGAAACGATAATAACTATCATAAGCAAGGGATTGGCTGACGCTATGCTAGACACGCCAAAATGACCTACCATCTCAGAAAATTTTTCAAGGTCCTTTTTTTTCCAGTTATAAACAAGTGAAAGTATTCCCAAAGTAGAACCCAAAATTTCAGGAACATTAAATGCCAAAGCATCAGCTGTCCAATCTTTTGAAACTCCTACACTTTTAAGCATATCTGCTAATTTATTATAACTATCTGGATTTATCGTGAATAATGGCATACCAGCAGGAGTCATTACATCTTTGTAGTAAGCTGAAAAAAATCCAGAAAGTTCCTCGAATATTGAATCATTGGGATTGGCACCTTGAACTTTATCCCACATACCTGCAATAGTATGACTCTCATCAAAAAGCCTATGTAATCCACCTCCAACATGTGAAGAATTATAAATAGCATCAGCAGATTTATCATAAATGGTTATGGGCAAATCCTTAACAAACCCCTGAAGTACATGCTCTAAATTAAGAACGGCATCAGTAGAAACATATGCATTCACAAATGCTGCTATCGGATTTGTAGATTTTTTTAATTTATTTAGTAGTTTCTCTCTTTCCTTAGGATCAATTGTAGTGGCCACAGCTTTATCTATTTCATTGGCAAAAGAATCCAATTTATCCTTCGACCATTTTAATGCTTGTTCTTTATTTATAGATTCTGCAGATTTTTTTACAGTTTTAACTTTTGTTTCGACATTTGTAGCGACTTCATTCATTTTTTTCGCAAGTTGAGTAAATAACTTAGAACTTTTATTGAATATTTGATCCTTCAGTTTAAAAGCTGTTTTTTCCTCATCTATTACGATAGTGTTTTTTGGAGTACCACAAGTGAGACATAGTTCATTTTTAACATCAAATATCGAACAACATTTTGAACAAAACTCCACACCACATTTATTTCTAAAAAACTCCTTTCTAAACCCAATATCATATACAAGCTTTTCAGAAGTTTTAGCATCTAGTCCATAAGCCATTACCAATTCTTCTAAA
>DAOWCC010000148.1 GCA_030639665.1 Elusimicrobiota bacterium
GAACTCCATATTGAAAACTTTAAATCCGCGTTTAAGCGAGTCCGCCCTGACGCCTTTAATGCTAAATGGTTTTGATTTGAAAAAAATGAGTATTGGCCAAAAATCAAAATATAGCGAAATTTTAAGCGCCGCGGCGCGCGCCCAATGGAAAGGCGTTTTTAAAAATCGAAGAGAGGCTTTATTGTGGCTAAAAAAACATTGTCGAGAAAATACATAAACGGTATTCTTTATTTAGCGCTTTTTTTAGTTTTCCTGGTTTCTTATTATCTGCCTAATTTATTCGCTTTTGAAACTGTAAAATATGATATTCCAAAAGTTAAGCGCCATATCTTGAAACCGTATTCCAGAATTGATTTTAAGCCTATAAAAGAAGGGTCCGCTTTTACCAATAGCGGAATGTGGAAAAATGTATTTTGGACGATTAATGATTCCGGCGGCGCGCCCACAATATATCCCTTAACCAAAGAAGGTGAAATTATAAAACCTTCTTGGTATGACAAGTATGAAGGAATAAAAGTTTTTGGAGCGCACAATGTGGATTGGGAAGCTCTATGCGCTGATGATAAAGGCAATCTTATAATAGGCGATTTTGGCAATAATTGCAATTGTAGAAGAGACCTTACTCTTTATTGGTTGTCAGAGCCTCATCCTCGGAATATTATAGCCAGTGGAATAATAAAAAAGGTTTCTTTTTATTATCCTGATCAAAAGAACTTTCCGTCCAAAAAAAGAAACTTTGACGCTGAAGGTATAATTTATTTTAAAGAAAAGGTTTATATTTTCAGCAAAAACAGAAGTGACACCATGACACAATTATATCGTCTTGATTCTGAATTTACCGATAGGAAAAATCCTCTTACGCTTATCTCCTCTTTTAATGCCGGCGCGAGGATAACGGATGTTGCCATAGACAGGGTAAAAGGAAAAATAGCGCTTTTAAACTATAAGTATGTTTGGGTTTTTGATATTCCCAAGAACACAGATAATTTTTTTAAGGGAAAAGCGAGTTTTTTGCCTATAAAGGCGGGGCAATGCGAGGGCATAACTTTTCATAAAGACAGTCTTTTGATATCCAATGAAGAGCGGGATTTATTTCGTGTCGATTTGAAAGATTTGATTAAAGTAAAGAAGTAGTCTTATACTTCCTTAATTCCTATAACTAAAAAATAATCCGCTACTACTGCGTCCTCCTTCGCCAAGGCTTAGGAAGGACGAGTCGGCGGATTATTTTAATTTGTGAAGGTGTTTATTATCCGCCACTACTGCGTCCTCCTTCGCTGAAGCTTCGGAGGGACAAGTCGGCGGATTATCCCGCCTACGGCGGGATAAAAAAAACTCGCGGGCTTCTAAGATGAAATCTGGATGAGGCGCATGGTGTAAGTCAGATGATTAGCTCGCGAGTTCTAAATTCATTCCGGAACCACAATGTTAAGCAAGATGTTTCATGAAGCGCCACTTTGGGGGGTTGGGGGGTTGGGGGGTGCAGCGCCGCGACTCCGGAATTTAAATTTTATAGAGATCAATTTGCTACAACTATAGTATAGAAAAAGAAATTCAAATAAAACTCAAATATTGGTCAAATAAAAATCATTTTTTATAAGGATAGTTTATTGGATATTGATTTGTTGTTTGGCCGTTCGTATAAAGCTGTGCCTTGTGCCGTATTATGATCCATGCGCGTTCCCATCTTTGGCGGGACTAACTTCTTATCGCATTTTAAATAGTTTCAACAAAAGTTCCAATTTATAAGGTTTGGGCACAAATTCAAATCTGCCTTTTATGAGGTCTTCTATTTCCGTTGTTTTTTCCAAATAACCGCTGGTAATTATGATTTTAATTTTTGGATTTAACACGGAGAATTCATTGGCAATTTTAACTCCATTTTCATCAGGCAGAATAACATCTGAAAATATAATGTCAAAGTTTCCATTATTTTCATCAAAAACCTTTTTTGCTTGGGCGGCGCTTGCGCAAGCGAAAACAATAAATCCATTGAGTTTTAAGGCCCGATTAGTTACGGCTCTTAAGTTATCATCGTCTTCAATAAGAAGTATTCGTTTTTTTGTTTTTTGAATTTGAAGAGCGGGCTTTGCTGTTTGAGACAAAGGTTTATTTGTAGTCGGCAGATAAATGTCAAAAACGGAGCCTTTGTTCAATTGGCTTGTTATTTCAATATAGCCTTTATGGCGTTTGATAATTGAATGAGCTACCGAAAGGCCGAGACCGGTGCCTTTTCCTCTCGTTTTTGTCGTAAAAAAGGGGTCTAAAATAAAATTCATATTCCTGTTTTCTATTCCACATCCATTATCGCTTACGCGCACTATAATCATCGGTTCTTTATCTAAAGATGATGTTTTTTTATACATTGTTTTTATTTTTATTATTCCGGGTTTGCCGTTATTGTTTATCGCCTCTATCGCGTTTATAATAATGTTAAGCAGGGCTTGTTGAATCTTTGATTTATCAATTGCGCTATTGGGTAAATTTTCGCATAAATCTTTTTCCAACTGTATGTTTTTATCCACATGTTTTTCCAATATTTGAGATAAATCATCTATTGTTTCATTTAGATTTGAAACTTCCGTAAGGGGATCTTTTTTTTCGCTGAAAGTCGCAAGCTGTTTTGTTATTTTTGTCGCGGAATCCACCGCTTTTCTTATTTCCGAGATATCTTCAAATACAGGGGTCTCATGTGATGTATAATCCATTATTATTGAAGTATAACCTTCTATGGCGCCAAGTATATTATTGATATCGTGAGCCATGCCTCTGGCAAGAAGTTTTAAGGCGTTTATTTTCTGGATTTTCGCCTCTTCTTTCTCAAATAATTTTGATGATAATTTTGTTTTATTGGAATTTGTATTTGTTTTCATGGTGTGCTCCCCCTGTTCCCAAAAATGCTATACTGAAATTATATAAAATACCACTTGTTTTAGGGAGTAAATTTAAAATGGCTAAGATTTTAATTATAGATGATAATGGCATAGTAAGAGACGCACTCGCGGTTTTTTTATCCAGAAAAGGGCATGAGGTTTTATTGTCAAAGGATGGAGCCGGCGGTTTATCGGTTTTTAATGATTCCGCGCCCGAGTTGGTTATTTTGGATAGAAATATTCCCAATATGACAGGTTCACAAGTTCTTGCCGAAATAAAAAAAACTTCGCCCGAAACACCTGTAATAATTTTAACCGCTCATGATTCTGAAGCTGACGCCGAAAGATATTTAAAAAACGGCGCGACTTCCTTTATATCAAAAGTGGAGGGTTTATCTCGCGTGATTGGAGAAGTTGGGAAAATATTGGATGAAAATGTCCAAGAAACCATCAATTCGACTGAAAAGATTCTTATAATCGATGATGAAGAATCATTGGTTAAAATGCTTAAAAGATTTCTTTTAACTAAAAATTTTGAGGTATTGGCCGCGTTTGACGGATTAAGCGCTCTTGATATATATAAGAAAGATAGGCCAAGTCTTGTCCTTTTAGATATTGGATTGCCCGGTAAAAATGGTTTAGAAGTATTAAAAGAGTTGAAGTCATTTGATGAAGATGCTCTAATAATAATGGTTACCGGCAATGATGATGTTGAAATTGGCAGAGAATGTCTAAAAGCAGGCGCCGCTGATTATATCGCAAAACCCATCAATCTTGCCGCATTGGATAGAAGCATAAAAACCATTCTATATATGAACAGGATTGAAGAATAAACATTAAAGGTTCTTGGAGTCTCGATATTGTTAAGGGCGAGGCGGCTGGACAGCTTGACGGCTAACAGCAAACAAATTCTATTTTTTTCTTCTGTCTTTCATGAAGGAGCTTTTTCCTCTATTTCTATTTGATTTAAGATATTTCTTCAATTCTGATGCCGTATCAGCCAATTGCGCGTGATGATGGAATTTTATGTATTCATTTGTGGCTATGGCTATTGAAATAGTAATAATTGAAAATCTTTTTTTATCTCCTTTTCTTGTGCGCGCGTGAATAAAACCCGCGTTTCTATCTTCTTTTTTATAAAAATGAGGAGCTTTTTTATCAAATTCATCAGCGATATAAGAAGCTATTTCTTCGGCATTATTAGCCTTGGCTAAAAGCGTAAAATCATCTCCTCCTATATGTCCTATAAAAATATCATCAAGCGGGAATTTTTGTTTTGCCATTTCAAGTATTTGAGCGAGGGTTTTTATCGCTTCATCACCATTAATATGGCCGTAAGTGTCATTATAGGCTTTGAAATTATCAATATCTATATACATATAGCTTATTTTTTGATTTTTCGATAATCTTTCCATTGTTTCTTCTCCGATAGACGGCGCTCCGGGAAGTTTGGTAAGAGGATTTGAGGAAATAGCTTTTTTATTTCTATTGTAAATGGCATTAACTCGCATTTTTAATTCATCCAATACAAAAGGTTTTGTAATATATTCATCAGCTCCTTTATTGAAACTCTTGATTTTATCGGCAGGTTCGTTTAAGCCGGTTAGCATTATTATGGGGGTTGTCCCCATTTTAGAAGTTTCTCTAAGTTTTTTTAGAACTTCATTTCCCGATTTGCCGGGCATATTTATATCCAAAATTATTATATCGGGCTGATGTTTTAATGCCATTTTTAAGGCTGTATCACCATTGTTTGCGAGAATAACATCCCATGAATCCATGGAAAATGCTCTTTTTAGCATTTGACTCATAGGCGTATCATCATCGGCTATAAGAATTTTTTTTCGTTTGTCGCTAAATTCTTTAATTTTTTTCATATTATAATCCTATAATCCGCAATTGTCTTTTATGTATTTTTCTTTCTTAAAAACATAGTTTAAATTTGCCGATTCCATTGAGGAAAGCCGTGGAATTTCATTTTGAGTATGCCAATATTCCAAGCGTTTATAAAATTTAGTTCTTAAATAACGGTCTTTTATTTCACTGCCCGGATTTTGAGTTAATTGGCTGTAAGAAAAATTCGGGTTTTTAAGTTTTAAAGCCCAATAGATAGCTTTTGTTTCAATAGTTGAAATCTGCATTTTTTGCAGTTCTTCATGGCTTATTGAACAGTAATTTTTTTTCGCGTCAAAATCATTGAGCGCGTCTCTGAATTTAGCCGGAGGTATATCGTCAAGGGCGGGGACTTCAATATTCATGGAAGGTATTTCAGGTAAGGAGATTTGCCCGTCAACTTCAGAATCTATAGCTGCTAATATTTTTCCCGTTTTAATGGCTACCAGTTTTACCATTACTTTTATAGTCATAAAATCTTCATAAATAGAGCCTGTTACAATAGCCTCAGCCGGTAGTATTTTTGCGATATTTTCAGCTGAATTATTATTATTTCTGATTGAAGACGATTTTATTTCTTTTAAAACTTTCCCAAGTTGGTTTCTTTCCAGTATGTTTAGTTTCTTTTCACGGGAAAGGTATTGAGTTAGCTTATCCGAAATATAATTGGTTTCATTGTCAGATGAAAATCCTTCGGTTACAAAATTTGAAATAGTTATATTCTTGATGCCATTTGCCAATGCCGATTTGGATAACGCGCGCGCCATTTTTTTATAAGCTTTTTCAGAGGCGGATATATTTTGAGTAAGCAAGGAAATAAGAATAAATGCCGTTAAAATATGGAAGAAGTTATTTTTTATAAGTTTCATACAGCCCCCTGCTTATACTGTAGGGTTAAAAGCTAAATAAAACTTAAATATTTCCTCAACTTTTCCTCACATTTACCTCGTTAGAGTAAATGGACTTGTGATTTATACGGTTCTTTCGTAATTATTGTGGATATCTTGCTGTTTTTTTATATCCTGTAAATCTTGTCTAAAAAGTTGTTTAGAAAAAACAAAGTATCTGACCCTACCACCTGCTTGCGAAGCGTATTTTCATAATGGCGCTTATAGCGCCATAAGCAGGTGGTAGCAACTATGTTGTCAAGTCAGTGTTAATTGATCTTTTAAACTCCACTC
>DAOWCC010000219.1 GCA_030639665.1 Elusimicrobiota bacterium
ATAATGGCGCTTATAGCGCCATAAGCAGGTGTAGGGTGATACGGCACACTCAGTATTCAAGTCTTTTTCCGCAAACTCTGTGTTCTCTGTTGCCTGCCGATGCTGTGTGGCGGGTAACAGGCTCTGCAACTACATTTGGCGAATGGTAATTCGCCCGCTACATTATGTTTTACACCTTTTGCTGTTTCCGTTATTCGTGTTATGTGTCCTTTGTGTCTTGGTGTCTTTGTGTGGATATCTTGCTGTTTTTTTATATCCGGTAAATCTTGTCTAAAAAGTTGTTTAGAAAAAACAAAGTATCTGACAGGATTAACAGGATAAACGCGTCAATTGTGTCATTAATTTCTTGTATTGTTTTAAACAAAATACGGTAGTTTTTCATTGGCAAAAAGCCGGAAACGAGTTGCGTTTTATTGCCTAATATTTTTAATCGTCTGATGAGAATTTATAACCGTGGCCGGTTATAGTGTTTATATGAGAGGATATTGAAGAACCCAATTTCTTTTTGAGCCTTGATATATGCACTTCAACTGTATGAGGGTCATTATAATTCGCGGGGTCATAACCCCAAACAGTTTCAAGGAGATAAGGAATGCTTAAAATATGGTTTTCTTTGCTTATAAACAGAGCCAATAAATCAAATTCTTTTCGGGTGAGATTTACAGTTTGATTGTTTATTTTTAAAGTTCTCTGTGAAGGATTAATTTCCATTCCAAGGTTTTTTAATATATGGGGAGTTTCTTTGAAAGCTGAGTGTCTTCTCAAAACGGCTTGTATTTTTAAAAGCAGGATATTGAAAGAAAAGGGTTTGATCAGATAATCATCCGCGCCTTTTTCATAGCCTTCAATTATATCTTCATCATCTATTTTTTCTCCGGAAATTATTATTACGGGAACATGGGTTAAGGTTTCTTCATTTTTTATGATTTTACATAAAGAAAAGCCGTTTATATCCGGCATTTCAGCGTCCGTTATAATAATATCGGGAATAGATTCGCGCGCCATCATTAAACCTTCAGAGGCATTATCTGTAAATAAAATATTAAAATTCCGGACTTCAAGGTATTTACGCATGACCTTAAGCATGTCTTTATCATCATCTATTAGAAGGAGTTTTATTGGCATAGATATAAATGTTCAATACTTGTTAAAATACCTTTATTTTTTATACGGGGGTTTTCTCTGAAGCGTATCCGTAATTTTGACGGCTCTTGAAACGGCTTTTTTTATGGCTTCCATTTCCATGCGTACGGGATTTTTATCTCCAAGCTCTTCAAGGACAAGCGTTGAATAACCGCTAATCGCGGCAAGAACATTATTAAAATCATGAGCGACATTTCCGGTTATTTTTCCGGCTTCTTCAAGAATTTTTTTGTGAATGGATTCTTCCTGTAATTTTTTAAACTCCGTTACATCTCTCAGTATGGCAAGAAATCCCGTTACTTTGCCTTGTTCACTTCGTATCGGGGTTTTTATGGAATCGACTATTCTTATTCCTTTATCGCTTTTTATTTTTGTTTCGGAGTTTAAGGTTTTTCCTTGTGTTAACACGACTTTTTCTTCCGCTATTAATGTTTTTGCTGTTTCGGGCGGAAAAAGATCATAGCATGTTTTTCCGAGTATTTTCTTTATGGGAAGATTAAAAAAATTAGCGCCGGCTTTATTGATCTTTAAGAATTTATTATTTATGTCTTTTATGAAGATTATATATGGAGTGGTATCAAATATTGTTTGAAGCATTTCTTTGCTTTCTCTAATTTTATCCTGCATCTCTTTTGTTTGGGAAATATCATGCATATTGCAAATCATGGAAACTATTTTTCCTTTTTTATAAAGCACGCCGCTTCTTTGTTCTCCATAATAAAAAGTTCCGTTTTTTCTTTTGAATCTCATTATAAATCTATCCGAAGGCTTTCCCGTTTTTAATATTTTTTCAAGTTCCGCGTAAGCTAAAACAAGGTCATCGGGATGGCAGAAATTACTCATATGGTTTCCCATGATTTCGCTTGGTTTATAGCCGTAGTTTTTAATATTTTTATTAATAAAAGTAATTATCCCGTCAGGATTTATGGTATAAACCAAATTATTGCTTGACTCGGTGATAGTTCTGTATTGTTCTTCGGCGTATTTTAGCTTGTCTTCCTCAAATTTCCTGTTAAGAGCAATCGCGTAAAAATCAGCCAGTCTTTTTAAATAGTCCCAATCCGTTTGAGTATAATCTTTTTTAGCGTTTGCAATGGCGATTATGCCGATAAGTTTATTGTTAAAAACAGCGGGAACCGCGAGAAATTTGTCTATCGGGATAGATCCTTTCGGCACTTTGATCGGAAGACTGCCTTTTTTTATTTTATTAAATACACTGGTTTTTTTTCCTTTTAATCCATGTCCCAATAAATCGATGAATTTCGCGCATGCCGCCGAATGTTCTTTTATATGGCCTTTTTTATAAGTCTTTTTGTTTAAAACGGGAATAATCGGTCGGCCGGTATCTTGGTCGATATACCCCATAAAACCGAATTCGCTTCCCACAAGTCCTTGAGCTTTTTTCAAAACCATATTTGAAATATCATTTATTGAAATTTCGATTGCGGATAAATATATATTTGAAAGTTCAGCTATTGAATCATTCGCTTTTTTTTCAAAAATAAGCGCGGCTTCATTTTTCTTTCTTTCCGTAATATCATGCATATTGCAAATCATGGAAACTACTTTTCCATTTTTATAAAGCACGCCGCTTCTTTGTTCTCCATAATAAAAAGTTCCGTTTTTTCCTTTGAATCTTATGGTAAATTTATCGGAGGGTTTTCCAGTTTTTAATAATTTATCAAGTTCCGCGTGCGCCAATTTAATATCATCGGGATGACAGAAATCGCTCATATGTTTTCCAATAAGTTCACTTGGTTTAAAACCGTATTTTTTAATATTCTCGTTTATAAAGGTAAACATTCCTTTCGGATTTATCGTATAAATTAAATTATTGCTTGATTCTATGATGGATCTATATTGTTCTTCGGCGTATTTCAGCTTGTCTTCTTCGAATTTTCTGTTAAGCGCGATAGTGTAAAAATCA
>DAOWCC010000002.1 GCA_030639665.1 Elusimicrobiota bacterium
AGTGTCTGAGCCGGATATAACTTCTCCCGAGGAAGCCTACACTTATCTAACCGAGCTTAAAAAAACGATGCAATGGATAGAAGTTTCAAATTGCGATATGGAAAAGGGAGAACTGCGCTGCGATGTAAATGTGTCCGTAAAACCAAAAGGCCAAAAAGAACTGGGAAAGAAAGTTGAGATCAAAAACCTTAATTCCTTTAAAGCCGTGAAAGACTCTCTTGTTTATGAGATTTCGAGACAGATTAAAATGGCTGAAAAAGAAGAAACTATTGAGACCGATACCCGGCTTTGGAACGATAAAGAAGAAAAAACATATTCCATGCGTTCAAAGGAAGAGGCAAATGATTATAGATATTTTCCCGAGCCAGATCTTATCGCTTTGAAGTGCGATGAAGCGTATATCGCTGAAATAAAAAACGGCTTGGGCGAATTGCCCCACGAGAAAAAAGCCGGATTCATCAAGGGTTATGGTTTAAACAATTATGACGCCAATCTTTTAACGGCCAATAAAACCCTCTCCTCTTATTTTGAAAATTGCGTTAAACTGGGCGGCGACGCCAAGGTATCGTCCAATCTCATAGCCACGGAAATTATGGGAAGATTAAACGCCGACAAACTGGAAATAAAAGATTGCCCCATCCCGCCGCGATATATCGCCGAACTCGCGCAATTATTAAAATCAGGCGAAATATCCAATACAATATCCAAACAAGTCTTGGATAAAATATGGGAAAAGCCCTCGTCGCCCAAAGAAATGATAGAAACTTCCGGAATGAGCCAAGTATCCGATGAAAATCAAATCCGCGAATGGGCAAAAGAAGCTTTAAATAAAAATCCGAAAGCCATAGAAGATTTTAAAAGCGGAAATGAAAAAGCGATAGGCCCGATAATGGGAATGATAATGAAAAAATCCAAGGGAAAAGCCAATCCCAAAGTTGCGAGTTCAATAATAAAAGATTTGATTCAAAGTTAGAACAATAATATATATTATTCTCTGTTTTTTATCTTTCACTTTTATTTTTAACGCCAATAGCCGGCAAAAATAAAGTCGTTCTTTCATTAAACAGCTTAAAACTCTTAGCTAAATCACAAACATTAACCTTTATCAATGTGTCATTATCTCTGACAACGGATTTAACATCAACTATAAAAAACTCAGCGGTTTTGGGATAAACGGCCATAAGTTTTTTAATAAAATTTTTCTTATATTTTTCATTCCCTTTTAAGTTCAAAATTCCAATCATAAAAAACAATGTGTCCATTTCGGGAGTAAACACAATACTTTTATTACAACTGATAGTATTCACCACCCTAATGCCGCTATCTGAAAATTCAGTTAACTCCAAAAGTGAAATTATGGCGTCAAAGGACGATATGGCGTTTAAAACCGTTGTTTTAATGCCGGCTTTTAAAGCTTCCTTTTTTAAACAAATGGTGGTGGCGTCCAAAAACATCGGGTTTCCATATGTAAAATAACAAATCTTATCAAACTCTTTAAAAGCCGAAACAACTTTTTGAGCTGTTTTTTCAAGCTTGCAATTTCCGCTTATAACCTTAACGCGAGCGGAGATTTTTTCTAAAAATCGCAGAATTTCATCGCCGCGTATATCGGAAAAAACAATATCGCATGTTTTAATCCGGGCCAATACTTCAAGCGTGCATTGATTTTTAAAAAGCCCCAAAGAACACACTACAAGCTCTTTATTTTTTCGCATCAAGATTCCCCTATAAAATAATTTATTTTAATTTTCATCTTTCCGTTAGAATCCATATATATTTTAAAAGGATTAAAAACAATATCAAAAAACAGCTTTTGAACTCTTTTATTGGCAAGAGAATACTCATTAATATTTTTAATGGATTTGCTCATTCTTTCCAGCGTATTTACAATATCTCCGCCGCCGCTTGAATTTTGAATCATTAAAGAGAATACTTCGTCCTCTCCGCCATTTTTTATTTTCAAAAGCAATTCTTCTATTTTGGAGGAATCTTTCCGGAGCCGGAGCGTAAGCGCGCCATAACGTGGAAGAGGATTTAAAGTTTTCAAATATGTAAAAATCAAAAAATCGGAAACGCAGGAAAACCTTATATCATCACCCCTTTTTTTAAACGCGAGAAGCCATAAATAAAAATCATTCTTTAAAGTTGAATTTTTTACGCCAGAATAAATACCGGCCGCGCTTAAATTAAGTTCTTTAAGCCCGAGTTCTCCTTCCTCGATTTTATTAAGCGATTTTAAAATTTCTTTAAGAGTCTCTTCGCTCCCTGAGCTGAGAAAGGCAAAATCAGGATACTTTTCATCAAAAATTTTAGTTTGAAAATTAAGGCGCCCATATTCCATAAGCAATTGCAGAGCGGTTAAGTTTTTGCGCAAAAGCAATCTTTCTCCTTCAAGTTTTAATGATTCCTCAGCCGTTATATTCTTGCGGCCTTTAAGCGAAGACGCTCTCACAATAAATTTCTTATACAATCTGAACGCGTTTATATATACGGCCCGGATTTTTTCTCTATCATATCCTTTTGAATTTTTTTCTTGATATATCTTTTTTTCAACACTGTTTTTAAGCGCTGAAACCCATAAAGTTATATTTTTGGTTTCTTTTTCCAAAAGAGCGTGATTTAATTTAAAATCCGCGAAGTCAAATTCCTCTCGCGCCTCTTCCTTTGCCGGCATAAAAGACGGCAGGTGGACATTGGCATAATCCGGTTTTATAAGAAGCCCTTCAAAAAGCCTCTTGCCGGCTATGGTCAGAGTTTCATCATCAAGAGAGAAATTTTTTGCCGAAGCATTAAGGTTTTCAACCAATTGGACAAAATGAGAATTTAATTTTCCTTTAAGGCTATTGTATTTGATTTTTTTGGGTTTCCCCTCCGGTTTTCGTCCATAAATATTAAAATACATTTCAGCGGCTTTATCGGGATTATTATGTATCCATATTATAAGAGCCTCTCGAACCTCGGAATATGATTTTCCGCTCACATCGCCCAATACTTCCCCATAAAGTTTAGCGTCTATAAAACCGTCCGCGACTTCCCCTCTAAAAAAAAGATTTGTCAGAATTTTATTTTTAATTTCATCCAATGAAAGTTTTTCCACCCCAAGCAATTTCCCGCCGGATTCTTTTATCTCGCCGCCGGCATAGGTGGGAACAGGGTCATTACCTTGTGAATGAACACACAGTCCAAAAACAAATATACATGTAAGAGTTATAAATATAAATCTCATATTTAATATTGTCGCCTAACGCCTATTGCCTAACGCCTCTCTATAGCCAATATCTGAAAAAATAAAGAGCTTTGCTCCCCATTTTAGACAATAGCCGTCTATTCACGCAATCATCCATTGTAATCCGGTTGGAATTTTTTAAATCCTCGAAAAAAACATCCGCCATTTTATTTCCGAAGCTTTTGTCAAAAACATTTATATTAAGCTCCAGATTATAATATAAACTTCTATGGTCTAAATTATGACTCCCAACCGACGACCACTGTCCGTCTATAACCGCCGCCTTGGAATGGAGAATGGCGCCTTGCCATTCATAAATTTTAATTCCGCTTTTTATCATATTCGTATACAAAGCCCATGAAGCCCATCGCACATAAGGATGATCGGTATTAAACGGCGTTATTATTCGAACATCCACGCCTCTTTGAGCCGCCTTCACAAGTTTCCTGTAAATTATTCTATCGGGAAGAAAATACGCGTTGGTTATAAAAATATTATCTTTGGCTTTTTCAATGGCATATTTATAACTCCTTCTTATTGACATCATATTTTTGATGCCCGAAGCTGAAACAATGGCGGCGGCCATTGCTCCTGTACAAGATGAATGGCTTTTCTTTCCGGCTTTCAAACTGTGAATATTCTCTTTGGGCCCGGGACATCTGTCCCAAGAAGATAAAAACTCTTTTTCAATAGCGGGCACAATATCGCCTTTTATTTCCGCCACCATATCTTTCCAACCGCGCCCGCCCATGGATTTCGGCGCGTCATATTCCGATATATTAAACCCTCCGACAAAAGCCATCGCGCCATCCACACACAAAAGTTTTCTATGGTCTCTTTTAAATAAACTCCAATGAGGCTTCCATGGAGCGGCTTGATGATATTCTTTAACTTTAATTCCCTCACTCTTCATCATTTTAAAAAAATTACCGCTGGTCGCGATGGAACCGATGGAATCATAAACGATATAGACCTTAACGCCTTGATGAACTTTTTTAATTAATATATCGCTAAATGCCCTTCCTATATGGTCGTCGCTGAAAGAATAAACCTCAAGAAATATATATTTTTTCGCGGCCTTTACTTTTTCAACTATAAAAGGAAAGGCGTCTTCTCCGCCTGAAATTAAATTAATATTATTATGAAGAAAAATATTATCGGGACTCAAACAATAATCTTTCCATTTTTTTTCATCTGCCATAATCGGTTTTTTAAACTATTATATTTATTCCGATTAAACCTTAAAAGAGCTTTATTATAATCGGAATACTTAATCGTTTTGGAATTTCCAATGATTTCCTCTATATTTAATATTTCTTTAAAAGCGGCTTTAAACTTCCCTTCAGCGTATAATATTTCAGAAAGCATAAGTCTCGCGGACAAGCAATTGGGCTCTGTAATAAGAGTATCCCTTGTTTTTTCTTTCGCTTTCGGATAATTTAAAGTTCTGAAATAAATTTCAGCCTGCATAAACTTAAATGTCCATGACAGGGGATAAAGCTTTTCACCATGACGCGCGCTCGCCAGCGCTGAAGCATAATTTGAATTTAATAAAAGTTTTGTTTTAGTATTCTCAAAAAGCAACACTTCATCACCCTCGCTACATTTGCTGATTTTTTCAAGCGCTTCGCGTTTATTTGAGAGACTCGCGCAATTTAAAGCGCAATCGCGCAGATTATTATGCTGTTGCCGGATATATAAAGAACCGGCCAAGATAATGGCGGAAAAAATCAATATTCCGGTTTTAATTTTATCGGATTTTTGATTTTTTTCAAATTTTAAAGAGGACGCGACGAAACCCAAACTTCCAAAAAAGAATAAATTAACGCTCCCCGCGTAGAAAATCATATCCACGCAGGATTGCAGAAAAACAACTATGGCAAAAATTCTGACAATATCAATGTAGACATCATTCTTTATTTCAAATTTTAAAGATTTTACAAATGCCGCCAAAAAAATAAACGCCGCGGCTATGCCGCTGGTGGCTGCGATATTTAAAATCTCGCTATGAGCATGACGGGCATAATGGCCAAAATAAGAGAGCCCATCGAAAGCCGGAAATTTTAATTGCGAAAAGAAATTTTCAAAACCGCCCGCGCCATAACCCCAGAAAGGATAGAAATAAATTCCTTCAAGAGCGGTCTTCCAAATATTTAATCTTTGAAAAGCGTTAATATCATGAATTTTCAATAATTCAGCCATTAAATCCTTCGGCATAAAAATCACGCCCGCCACCATTAAAAGCAAACTAAAAATAAAGGTTCTGTAATATCTGCGATAAATTAAAATAAGCAAGGAAACAATAATAAATGATAATAAGGCTCCTCTTGAACGCAGATTAAACATTGCTATCAGAAAAACCATAAGCAAAGAAAACGCGCCCAAGCGAACTTTAATAAAGCGAACCGAAACAATGACTAAAACAAGAGCGGCGGCGCAAGCAGCCAGAAAAGCCGCCGTATAATTTGGGTTTTTAGGAATAAGGAGATTAAACTCCGGCGCTTGATAAAAAATAATTGTCGCGCTTAAAGCCGCGAAAGAAAAAACCATAAACACCCATAGCTTTAAAGCCGGTTTTTCCATTGATGCGGTAAAACAGAAAAACAGAATAAATAGCAAGTATTTGGAAAATTGCCAAAAACTTTCCAATGGCGCTTGGGAAAAAAACATTGAAATTAAAATCCAAAATCCGAAAACAAGCCATAAGCCGGCTTTTTCAATTCTTATTTTTTCGCGGAAAAACAAAAAAATACCGATAAATATCAAGCTGAAAACGCCCCATTCATCAAATTTCCTCAGCCCCTCCAGAAAAAAAGATAAAGCCAATAAGATTGACGGCAACGCGTCTATCGCCCTATATTTGTCTTTTAGTATATTTAAAAATGTCATTTCAAATATTTAGCTCGCCTTAATTTAATATCCTTAATCAGTTTTTTCTCTCCGGCATATTCATAAATTTCCAAAAGTTTTTTATAAGCCGCTTTATCATAAGGATTATGAATAAGAGCTTCTTCAAAGGAAGCCGCGGCTTCAAAAAGCGACAATCTGTCTTTTTTCTTCCGCGCTTCTTTCAAATACAAGCCCCCTTTCAATCTGTAAATCAATGAATTATTTTTATCAATTTTTATCGCCTTATCGCATAAAAACAAAGACTCTTTAAAATCACCCGCGTTTGAAACTTGGCCGCCAGAGGCTTGAATTATATCCTTATATACGCCGTTTAGCTTTAAACGCTTATAGCCATAATTTAAGGAGGTCATAAGCAAACAAAAAATAATTAAAGCGTAAAATTTTCCACGCGCCGATTTCTTATGCTCATTATGTTTGGGCGATTTATTATTTACGCCCAATATAAAACAAAAAACCCAAAAATTAAAAGGAAGAGAAAGACCGAAATCAACAAATGAATGCAGTAAAACCGCGAGAATGGAATATTTTATAATGGACCGGCCTTTAATAAATGAAACAGCCAAAAAAACAAACCATATCACTGAAGAAACTATTCCATTTTCCGCTAAAAATTCCAGGAAATAATTATGAGCGTAAATGGATGAAATTCCCCCGATTACGGACTCATGATAAGCCGGGTATATAAAGGAAAAGCTTCCAAAACCAAATCCAAGAACCAACCTATCCGAAACTATTTTAAACCCGTCTTGCCACCACAGAAGCCTGTCAGTAATTGATTTGAATTCTAAACCGACAAAAGCATAAACAATCATTATAGCGCCAAAAACAATAACCGAAATAATAAACTTTTTACTTTTTATGCCATAGACTTCAGCCAAATAAAACAATAGAGCCGCCGCGAAGGCCATAAGCCCGGCTAAAGACGCGGTTAAAACCAAAACAATAAAAACAATGCCCGCAAGCGCGTAATTCTTAATCGATAAAGCTAACGGAATTATCATAAGAGAGAAAAGAGCGAGAGAATTTGGATTGATTAAAGTGGAGGATGGAGGAAATTGCCCTTTAAATAATATTTCATAGAAAGCCAGAGCGCAAATTACATAACTGGCCAAAATAATAAATTTAAATATTTTCTTCTCTTCTATCGCGCTTAAGCCTCCGCTTAAAATAATAATCAAAAAACCTATGGCCAAATTCAGCCATTCTCCCGAAATAAGATTTTTTATGGGACTTAAAATAAGCGAGATAGCGGAAAGAAAAAGCAGCAAAGCCATGACTTTGCTTTTAGCATCTATAAAGAAAGCGGGAATCCGCTTGGAATATAGAACGGAACACATATAGAAAGAAAAAATTATTAAGATTGAACTTTGAAGAAAGGTTTGAACTTCAAGATTCCATATGCCGCCCAATAATGGAGCAATGGACAAAATAGCGGCTAAAGGATAAAACAAGCTCGACCATCCTACGCTAACAAGCTTCGGAAAGGCAAGCAGCGCGACAGCTCGACAACGCGACAGCAAACGGCTTAATCTTTGCAATCGGACAAGTTGCATAAGTTTTTTTGTTGCTAAACTTTGAAATACGAATAAGGAGCCATTGTCTCCATTAATGCAATATTTTAGGCGTAACGAAAATTAACAACTCTCTCCTCTCTCTGGTATTGGTTTTCTTTTTGAAGAGCCATCCCAAAAGAGGCAAATCACCCAAAAGAGGAATCTTAAATTCTCCCTCGGATTTGTAATCGTGTATTAATCCGCCGATAACAACCGTTTCACCATCGGCGACAATGATTTCAGTATCAATGCTTCTAGTATCAATACCCGGCGCGCCTCCGGCAACCGCCGTTATGGTGGGAGAAACCTGGCTTATATCAGGATTTAACTTAAGAGACACTTTCCCGGTGGAGGTGATAGTGGGCAAAACTTTAAGAACGATACCTGTTGTAAGATATGTGACAACGGTAGTTGTAATCGGAGGAGTTGAACCGGTAGTCTCACTGGTTGTATAAGGAATCTGAGTGGTGATATTTATAGTGGCTTCCTTATTATTAAGCGTAGCTATTTTAGGGTCGGAAAGCACTTTTGCCTTTCCTTTGCTTGCAGCCGCGCTAATAACCGAATCAAAAATATAACCGCTTGTAATTTTACCAAGCCTAAACGCGCCATATATTATATTGGCAGGAAGATTTACTCCCGTTCCTCCGCCCGTACCGGATAAAGGAAGTTGAGTTTCGCCTACTGTCGTGCCCATATTGTCGACCCAGGTAACTTTATTGTTCGCATCCCCGTAACTGAATCTGGTATCACCATCTTTATCAGCGCCATAAATGGACCACTGTATGCCCAAATTGAAATCATTATTAAGCGCGACTTCCACAAGTTTAACTTCAATTAAAACCTGTCTTGGCTGTCTATCCAAATCTCTTATCAATCTCGCGTCTTCTTCAAGTCCCATTGGAGTATCGGTAATAACAATGGCATTATTCGCGGTATCAACACTGCAAGTAAGTGAACGCTTTTTAGCGGCTGCAGCCGCTAAAACCTGCGTCATAATATCGGCCGATTTGGCATAATCCAAGAAAAATACTTTTGTTTGAGGCATGGCCTTTTTTGCCTCAGCTATAAAAACCTTGGGAGACGCGATTCTGAGAATATTATCTCCCACTTGCTGAGTAGCCAAACCGTTAACATTTAATATGGTCCTAAAGGCCTCATCAAAAGGCACATCATTAAGCTTTATGGTTATATTATTTGAAACGCCAGACGCGAAAATAACATTAATCCCTATTTTGGCAACCATCATATTTATAACATCTTTAATGTCGGCGTCAATATAATCGAGATTCATTGAATATTTGGGCAAGCTAGCCATTATATCTTTTGAACGATTCGCTTCTTTTTGCTTTTTTGATATTGAAGATCGTCTGATTCTTTTGGGAACCGTTTTGACCGAAATAACCGGAAGTTTCGCCTCTAAAAGATCCTTGTTTTCGGGGACTATAACTTTTACCGATTTTTTAATGTTTGGAGAATCTTTCTTTTTGGCTTTTTTCTTAAAAACTTTTCCACCCAAGACAATCATTATATCATTGCCTTTTTTCACCACATCATAGGCTATCTTTTGGGACAATTCCAAAACTATTCTTGAAATACTGTTTGGCTGCGTTTTATATTGGCCGGTTCTCACCCTTTTAAGAAAAGTTCCTCTGGCCGGTATCTCTTCAAGAGTTTTAAGTTTCGTATTCATGAGATCAATCACTATCTTGGGAGGATTTGAAATCATAAACGCTTTATGCTCAACCGGTTTGTCGGTTCTTATATAAACGCTTTCCGCGGAAACCCTGACGGATTTCACAGTTGCCTCGTTAATGGCGGCGCATAAAATCATTGAATTTTGCGTTAGAAAAAAGATGGAAATCGTTATCAAAGATATTATTCTTCTCATTGTTATTATTCTCCCAAAAAACTATTCTTTTTCTCGCAGATTAATCGGAAATATTTTTTTATCTTCCGTCATAAGTATAACCTGCTTTCCCTTTATTACGCCGGTAACTCCCTTAACCGTCTTTTTTTTGCCGTCCACAAGCTTCCCAAACCGAAGTATATATGTTTGACGAGTATTTTTATCTTTCAACATGGCTTGCTTGCCCGATGAGTCTTCCATTATCCCCGAAAGAGATAAATTATAAATTGAAAAAGTTGTTTTTGAAACTTCCGAAACTTTTACCGAGGGCCATGGCTTTTGATCGCCAAAGACATTGGAAACAACCATAGGATCTCTTAGAGTAACAGGCCTGTAAACCTGCTCCACAGTCAAAGTCGGCGTTGAAACTTCAACCGTGACCGGCTTGTCCGCCGCCTGCGTCGTTATCCCTAAAAGTAAAATAAATGTCAAATGCATAAATACTGCTCCTTAAAAATCTGTTATTTCCGGCCTCTTGCTTCAATTTTTTATCCGCTATATTGATACGACGTTAAAACGAAATTAACATTAATCGTATAGTCATCGGATTTTGCCGCTGTTATCGAAACATTTTCCATGGTAAGAATTCTTTCCTCAAGAGCTAAAGCCGTCAGAAACCTACCCAGAGAGTGATAAGAGGAGGTCAAGGTAATATTGTAAGCGACTTTTGTAAAATATCGCTCTTTTTTCGCGACGGAAGGATTTATTCTGCTTATAGAAATATTGTGTTTTTTACTCAAATAGGTCAACATCCGTATTAAATCGGGAACTTTTTTCTCTTTTGGAAGCTTTTTTTGAGCCGCTTCTTTTTGAACCACCAAGCCGGCCAATTTTTTTTCAAGATTCTTGTACTGCGCTTTTTTAACCCTAGCCTTGGTTATATCTTTTTCTATAGTCGCGACTTTTTTCGTATTCTCGGTTATTTTCTTCGACAAAGGAAGCCAAAAATAAGCGACATAAAAATATCCGAAAATACCGGCAAAAAAGAGGCCGGCCACAAGTTGAGTTATTTGGTCTTTAGTCAGTTTTATTTCTTTCATAAATTATTTACGAACATATTTGGTTTTAATGGGAGAGCTAAAAGTATTCCCCTCTTCAGATTCCTTTATTGAAAAGGCCCCCATTTCAACCTCTGAATATTTTTTGTCGCTTTCAAGCAAATTAACCCAATAGGCCAAATCATAAGCCGACCTTGATTGGAGAGCAAAACTCAAACTCAACACATCCCCTTTTAAATCGGTTTTAATGCTCTTAAACCATATGGTTTCAGGCAAATCAACAAGCAAATCCTGCATGAAATATGTATAAATAAATCTGGTTTTGGTTATTTGATTAATGGCGCTTAAATATCTCTCCACTTCGCTAATTTGAGCTTCTATGTCATTTACTTTTTGAAGATCTTTTTGAAGGGATTTCAATTCCGTTTGTTTTTCAACAAGCAAGGTATCAAGATTTTTAGCTCTTGTGGCATGCCAAAGAGAAACAAAAGCTATACAAGCAATAACCGCGATAGCGACAAGAACCACTTTCGCCACCAGCATCTTGCGGTTTATACTATCTATATATTCGGCGGGAATAAGGTTTATTTTTATCATTATTCCCAGTCCTTTAATTTTCTGAGCGCGAGTCCGGTCGCCACAGCCAAGGCGGGCAAGACATCCTTAGGTATATTTTTGGTTTGTTCCGCCAAAGGAGCGAGCGGATTTAAAATTTCCACAGGCACCTTAAACTTTTCCGATATGTATTTACTGATATTTCCCAAGTTGGACATACCGCCGGTAAGAATTATTCTTGAAATTGATTGCTCCACACCTTGTGAAAGATAAAAATCTATGGAACGGGAAATCTCCGTGTATAAATCCTGCAATACCGCGTGAGAGGCTTTGGACACGCCCAAATATTCTTTATCATAATCTTCTATCGCGCCCTCTTTATCCTCAACAGACAAAAGAACGCCCTTCTGTTTCTTAAGTTCGCCCGCGGCATCTATTTCCACTTTAAAACTTTTGCTTATGGCCTTGTCAAAAGACGCTCCGGCTATAAAAATATCCCGGACAACTCTTGTTGTACCTTTAGCAATTATTGAAAGATTTGTGACTTTATGTCCGATATTGAGAAAAAGAATAGCCGCATCCGAAACTTCGGGATTATGCCATTCATAAAGCGATTCCAAAGCGAAAGCGTCCACATCTATAATGATGGGATCGAGACCCGCGTCCGAAAGAACCTCTATTTTACTATCCACAACATCTTTTTTCGCGGCTACGAGAACCGTTTCCATTTTTGGCTGGCCTTCTTCCGTAATATCGTTTAAAGGCCAACAGGTTAGATTAACATCATTTATATCAAACGGAATAAAAGGCTCAGCTTCCACATGAAGCGTAAGCGCCAATTCTTTCTTTGATAATTTGGGTAATTTTACATAGCGCACTATTACGGAATTGCCCGAAATTGACGCGGCGGCAAATTTAAATTGAATGCCTTTCTTTTTTAAATATTTTTTTATTTCTTCGGAAACAAAGACTTTTTTCTCTTCGGGGGTGATATCGGGAGGAAAATCCAAAGGTATATAACCCCAATCTTTAAGCTTGATTACTTTCTTTTCTTCAACAAAAGAAACCAACTTTACGGCGTAATTGCCGATATCAATACCGATGATTCCTTTTTGCGGAAATAAGCTTTTTGCGATATTCAAATCCATTTATTTAAAGTATTCCTCCACTTTCCCTGTAACGCGATTACCCTCGTTTGCAAAAAGATATTTCCAAACTTAGGCAAATTCAAGTAACAGTATATTATTATTACAGGTAAATTGCGATTTGTCAAGGCTTTTTAGGATGAAACGCTCGTTATTTTTTTATACAATCTATATTATGAAAGCCATATTTTTTGATTTCGGCGGAACATTGGATTCAAACGCCATTCCCTGGAGGCAAAATTTTTATTCAATATATAAACGAGAATTTAAAACTCTCGACGAAGAAACCTTTGCCAAAGCTTTTTTTGATTCGGATGACAACCTTCATCTCCGCCATGATTTATCAAAAGCGAATCTTGAGAAAACGGTCCGGCTTCAAGTCATGGATGTTTTTAATTTTTTAAAAATTAAAGACATCCGCGCAGCTGAAAAAATAATAAAAACATTTATAGACAATTCAAGAAAATATTTTCAATATTCCATACCAATTCTTGAAAACCTGAAATCAAAAGGTTTAAAGCTTGGAATAATTTCAAATTTCTACGGCAATCTTCAACCGATACTTGAAGGTGAAAACCTTCTAAAATACTTTGACGCGGTGGCGGACTCCTGGCAAGTGGGTTTTATAAAACCTGATCGGGAAATATTTGAGTGGGCGCTAAAAAAAACAAATACCACCGCTCAAGAATCCGCCATGGTGGGAGATTCCGCCCATCGAGACATGAAGGGCGCCGCTCTCATGGGCATGCCGCATTTTTGGCTTTGCGGAGATAACAATAAAGAAGATTTTAAACTTTCTTATCCGAAAGCCATTATCTTAAACAATCTCAACGAACTTCCGAATAAATTGGAAAATCTCAAAACTCAAATAACAAATCGTAAATAATATGCAAATTCCAATATACAAAACTTTAAAATTTCACTTCCTCTACGCGAAAAAAGAGGCGCTGAGGTGATAAAACACGCGGGAATTTTTGCGGCGGGACACGGGTCAAGGCTTAAAAAAGCTTTCCCTAACTTAATTAAGCCGATAATCCCAATTAGAAAAAAACCTCTCATAGAGTGGATGTTAAAACTTTTAAAAGAGGCGGGCTTTAATAAAGTAACTATTCTCTTTAATAGCCGCGGCGAAGAAGCCATTCGCTATTTAAATACTCTCAATGATTTTAAAGGTGATTTGGATTTTATCGTAAAAGACACCGAATCATCATGGGAAAGCTTTTCTCTTTTATCAAAAGAGATGGCAAAAAAATCCGAAAACTTTCTGCTTACCACAGTGGACTCTTTTTATAAGCCCGAAGAACTTAAAGGCCTTGTGAACGCGCAAAGCAAAACAAAAGCGGACCTCGTGCTCGGCATAACAAATAAAATCCACGATGAGAAACCTCTTTACTCTGACATTGAACCCTCTGGAAGAATTATAAACATAGGCCATTCTTGCATGCAAAAGGAATATATAACATCAGGCTTATATTTGGTCTCAAAAACTCTTGCCGATAAGATGCCTGAGGCGGAAACATTTCCCGCTTTAAGATATTATCTCGCGAATATTGTTTTGCAAAATAAAAAAATCTGGTCGCATAAAATTTCAGCAAGCGTGGATGTTGACGACGCGTCAGATATTCTTCTCGCTGAAGATTTTATTGACGAATATTTAAGCTTACAGTAGCATTCTGTAATACAAACACTCATCATAATGCTAAAATATTTATATTACGCGGGGGTTCCAGCGCCCCCTCATTAGGAGAAAAGATTTATGAGTTTTAAATGCCTTGGTATTTTCCGTGAAAAAACAAATTCCCCAAACAGGGAAAACGATGATACCTTAATACTCAAAGGAGTGACGGAGGAATTATCACACCTTGGCGCCGAAACTCATTTAATAGAACCTGAAAGCATAGATACCATTAATCCCAAGGACTGGGATGTCATTCTGCCTATGTGCGAGAATCTCCCAAATATTTCAAAACTTGCCGAATGGAAAGATAATTACCTCATAAATCCCGTGGATTCGGTTTTAAATTGCTATCGCAATAAAATGACTGATATACTGCAAAAAGAATCTTCGCCTTTCTATCCAAAAACGGAAAAAAAACTTATGGAAAATTTTCCGGGCGATATCCCGCCGATTTTTTTTACCGAGAAAGGCTGTTGGGTAAAAAGAGGAGATGTTCACAATACCTGCACTCATGATGTGCATTTTGTTAAAGATTGGAATGATTGCAAAAAAGTAAAAACAGATTTTGAGTCCAGAAATATAAAATCCGTTGTCATTCAAGATCATGTCCCGGGAGATTTAATAAAATTCTACGGCATTGGACCGTATAAATGGTTTGATTGGTTTTACCACAGACCTCAAGAACTTTCCAATTTTAAGTTTGATTTAAAAGATTTGGAAAAAGCCGCCGGAGAAATCGCCAAATCCATGGACCTTGAAGTTTATGGCGGAGACGCGATAATAACACCTGAAAGTGAAATTTTCGTAATAGATATAAATAGCTGGCCAAGTTTTGCCAGAGTAAGAGATGAAGCTAAAGTTCATATAGCCGAACATATTTATTCAAAAAGAACTATAAACACCACACAGGAGCAGACTACGCTGAAGTGAGATGTTGCTACGGACGCCTCACGGCGAACACAAAACAAGAAACTGATATTTGTATAATATTCTTGGAGATTTACCTAAGTTTAAACTAAAAACCTATAACTAAGCCGGGAGAGCAGACTACGCTGAAGTGAGATGTTGCTACGGACGCCTCACGGCGAACACAAAACAAGAAACTGATATTTGTATAATATTCTTAAGAGATTTACTTAAAGTTTAAACTAAAAACCTATAACTAAGCCGGGAGAGCTACCAAATGAAAACAGAAGAAAAAATTTCACACAATCAAAATAAAGATGTTTTTCAAGCCGGACCGAAATCAAAAGCTATTTTTAAAGATGAACAAAAATATATAGCTCCCGGCGTTCAAAGCATAGGGCTTTTTTCCGAGCTTGTAATGGAAAAAGGAGAAGGCTCAACTTTTATAGATGTGGACGGAAATAAATATATCGATATGTACGCGGGCGTTGGAGTTGCAAGTTTAGGACACGGACTTAAAGGTTATGCCAAAGCTATAAGCGACCAAGTTACAAAAATAAATACCGGCAGCTTTAGCACGCAGCAACGACGGGATTATTGTAAAACAATAAGCGAAGTCGCTCCGGGAAACTTAAATAGGATACAGCTTTATTCAAGCGGAGCCGAAGCGGTTGAAGCGGCCATAAGACTCGCGAAAAGCTATACAAAAAACAATGAGATAGTGGGCTTTTGGGGAGGCTTTCACGGAAAGACCGGAACGGTAATAGGTTTGCTCGATACTTTTAAAAGAGAAATGGGGCCTGTGATGAGCGGCGTGCACAGCGTGCCATACGCTTATTGCTATCAATGCCCTTTTAAAATGAAACTTTCCACTTGCGATCTTTTTTGCGTTGATTACATAAAAAAGGCACTTAAACAATCAAGCGCGGGAAAGATAGCCGCTTTCCTTATAGAGCCGATTCAAGGAACAAATGGAAATGTGGTTCCTCCTCCGGGCTTTCTTAAAGCCGTTCAGGAAATAGCTAAAGAAGAAGGCGCTCTTATTATAGCCGATGAAATGATTACCGGCTTTGGAAGAACCGGCAAAATGTTTGCCGTTGAACATGAAGATTTGGTTCCCGATATAATAACCGTGGGTAAAGGCATGGGAAACGGATTTCCCGTAAGCGGACTTATATCTTCCGATGAAATAATAAATGCCAAACCCTTTTCCAACCCCAGCGGCAGTTCATCAAGCTATGGAGGAAACCCCTTGACGTCCACAGCCGTTAATACAACCTTAAACACCATCATAGATGATAAGCTTGTGGAACATTCCAAAACCCTCGGCGAATTTATGATGAATAAATTAAAAGGCATGCAGGAAAAATACCGCTTTATCGGTGATGTGAGAGGCAGAGGCATGATGATAGGCGTTGAATTGGTAAAAAACAGAGACACCAGAGAAAATCTGGAGAAACATATTACCCGCGCTCTTTTTGATGAATGTCTTAAACGGGGAGTGATGTCTATGTGTTATACCCACTCAATCAGAATAAATCCCCCTCTTGTAATAACAAAAGAAGAAGCTGAAAAAGCTCTTGATATATTGGATGAATCTTTCGGCGTGATAGCTAAAAGATTTAACCTTAATTGATTATGAATAAAATGAAAGGCGCGATTATAGGATTCGGCGAAGTGGTTAAAAAAGCCCATGTTCCGGCTTTTGCTGATCATAAAGAAAGTTTTGAAATTATTGCCGTGGTTGATACCAATCTTGAAACATTGAATCAAGCCGAAAAATATTTTCCAAATGCCGCTAAATATTCCTCTCTTGAAGAACTTCTCACCAATGAAAAGAACCTTGATTTTGTGGATATCGCAAGCCCGCCAATGATTCACGCCAAACTTATAAAGCAAGTTCTCAATGCAAATCTTCATGTTTTATGCGAAAAACCCCTTGTGCTTGATACACAAGAGTTTGAAGAAATTAAAAAACTCTCAACAGAAAAAAACTTATGCTTATTTACGGTGCATAATTGGAAAAATTCCCCTCAAATGCTTAAAATAAAAGAAATACTGGACTCCAATGTTCTTGGAAATATCCATTATGGAGAATTAGACACCTTAAGACAAAGGCCTTCCATAAGCTCGCTTAAAGGCTGGCGCAAAGACCCAAAGCTCTCGGGCGGCGGCATACTGATTGATCATGGCTGGCATGTTTTCTATCTGATAACGAATATGCTGCGCAAAACGCCCTTATCCATATCGGCCAAACTTGAAATGTCAAAAGAAGAAAACCCCGTGGATGAAATAGCCAATTGCAAAATACATTTTGACAATGCCAGCGCCACAATGCATCTCTCATGGAAAAGCCCCGTAAGAAAGAATACCGCCGCCATTTACGGCGATAAAGGACTGTTGCTATTTAATGACAATAATATAGTCCTTGAAAGCCAAGACGGAAAAAAAGAAATAAAATTTGAAACCGGCTTATCTCAAGGCTCCGCCCACCCCGAGTGGATGACATCACTTTTGGGAGATTTTCTGGAAGAACTGGAAAAACCGGAAATACGCCTGGCAAACTTAAAAGAGGCCGAGACCTGCTTAAAACTTATAAAAGGCGCCTTAAAATCACATTCAAACAACTATTCAGCCATTGAAATTAATTAAACATTTAACAGTAGGATATAATTAATATATAATAAAGATATTGAACTATATTATAGTTTTGTGTTATTATGGGGTTTAGGTTCTGTATCACAGAACCTAAAGTACTTGGAGGAAACAATGATTATTGAAAGAACCGAATATAAAGGACAGCCCGTGCTGATTCTTAAAAGAAATGAAAATGACAGATATCCGTTCTCATTTGGCATGTCCAAAGCAAGAATGATATTGGAAGCGATTGAAGATATTAAAAAATTCGTCGCCGAAAACGAACCTAAAGACTAGCAATTAGCTTTAGACCTTGAAAAATGCCGACTAAAACCGAAAAAGTTATTTCCGGTTTTTATGACGGCATTTTTCATTTTTACGAAGCCGCGAATATTTTTTTAACCTTCGGCCTTATCCGCTTATGGAGGAATCGGGCCGCTCGCATAGCCTTAAAACACAATCCGGCCTTATGCCTTGACTTATGCTGCGGAACAGGCGATTTTACAATCCTGCTGGATAAGCTATCCATCAATAAAACCAAAATAATCGGCCTTGATTTAAATTCTTCCATGCTCGCGAAGGCCTCCAAAAGAACAAATCTCTCTTTCATTTTAGGCAGCGCGCGGGAAATTCCTTTTAAGGGGAATCACTTTGATCTTGTCACTATTTCATTTGCCTCAAGAAATATAAATATTGATAGGGATTTTTTTATTGCCGCGCTTAAAGAAATAAAAAGAGTTTTAAAGCCGGGAGGAGTTTTTATAAACCTTGAAACAAGCCACCCCGAAAATGCTTTTATCCATAAAATCTTTCTAGCTTATACAAAAACCATAATTTACATCTTAAGATTATTTTCTCCTAAAAACGCCAAAGCCTATCTTTTTCTTTCAAACTCAATAGCCTCCTTTTATAATGCAAAAGAACTTTCCGAAATTCTTCTGGAAGCCGGATTTAAAAAACCGGAATTTACATATCTGTTTTTTGGCGCCGCCGCCATTCATAAAACGACAAAATAAAGCGACCTTCTTCTCCTCATTGCAATAGGCCTAAATACTCATAAAAAGATGGGACCTTGGTTACTGGTGGACCAATTTGATGGGTGCTATACTTTTACTACATATGAAAACTTTGATTCTCGCGCTTTCCATGTTTATCCCAATCGTAGGCTGGACAAACCCTTTCCCCGTTTCAAAGAATGCCGCGACAATTTCCCCTGAATTGTCTGGATTTATCGTACAATATGGCCCCGGCATGGGTCTTGGCATAAGCGCTCAAACCGGCATATTTCGGATTCAAGCCGGTTATAATAAAGAATCTAAAGCAGCCGCTCTTCCACCCTGCCTAATCTCGCATTTGGAAGATTTTGTGAGCGAACTTCCGAAAGAAAACATCGACCTTGGAATGGCCCTTATTCTCGGAGATTATTTATCTGTCAAAACACCTTCTCAGGATATTAACAAGTATCTTTCGGGAAACGGCACGATGAATGTCCGCCTCAACAATACCGGACTCCGCCTCCTATCTGAATTATTGTTAAAAAAGGAAAATTGTGGGGAAATTGCGCCGGAGAATTTTGACACCGGAATCATTAAAGATATAAAAATTTCATCCGATACAGCCATGATAACTGACGAAAATTCCACCCGGTCATTGCGCTATTTAGAGACGATTCTATCCGACCCTGGAATCGCTTTTGAAGGAACGCGCAAAAACGAGGAAGAAGTCTGGTTGGACGGCAATACGGAAGAGGCCTCTCTCTATCAGGAATACAGAGTAAGCGGAGACTCCGAATATTTGACCGCCTTTAACTCCAAACACCTGATTAAAACCAAACCGCCAAAACCGAAAAAAGAGGAGCCTCGCCGCGTCGTCAGAAGCGGATTTTGGGATGTGCGTTGGGCAAGACAGTGTTGGAAAGACATGGACATTCCCGTAGTGTCGGGCGTAATGGATTTTTTTGCCGGGATGGTACAATTCGCGCAGGATGACGGAGCCATTATCGGCTATGAAGGAATCACCTCGCCGAAAGGACGGAAAGCCGCGCTTGATTTTTTAGTAAACAGCTTTTGGATGGTGGCATCCGTTCCATCGGCATCAAAAGTTATAACCGGAGTGGCCGCCAATGTGGCCTCGAGTATATTCAAAGGCGGAAGCGCGGTCATTGGAAAATACAGAATAATATCCCGCTTTCATTCCGTTACCGGCGTAAATTATACGAATGCGGAACCCATATGGATAGGCGTGGAAAAAATTATAAAAGGTTCCGGCGCCGGCAAAGGAATAATACATGTCGGGTTCGCCAAATTCCAAGCCGGAGCTCACATTGGTCTAAATTTCCTGGGAGAAACACATCTTTATCTTTCGCATGTCTATATAGGGGCATTGAATATGACAATACCGAACGGGGTTATACGCGAACTCTGGAAATATTTTGACAACAAATCAAACACCGGAAACACACTTTCTTCCATGCCCGGAACTTTAGCGAAACAAAATCAATTATCGTGAGCTTCCGAGTAAAAGACTTATTCAATAACAGTTTTTTATAAAGCAACAAAATAAACCTATCCTTTATTATTTCATAAATCCCGCGTATATCAAGCTTGCCGGCCTTATGCAATAGTACTATAAAAAAATAGGTCCAAAGTCTGTAAAAACAACGGACTTTTGACTCATGCCCCTGCCAAACATATATATCAAACTATTTTATCGCAATATAACTTCTCAAAAAAAAAGGAGAGTACATAAGTATGAAAAAAACAATGTGCATTATTACATTACTGATAACGACGGCGGGATTCGTTTCGGCAAACAATCTTAACGAAACCGCTTTCTCAAAAGGCGCCCATTACACCGCCAACAACTGTGAGATATTTATAGACAAAATCAGCGCCAACAACAGTTCTCACGCATATAGAGGATTAAATATCTGGATAAAAACCATTAATTCCAGCCTGGATTCCGAAATCGCGGAAGTGGGTTTCCGCTATAAGAAAACGGGAATGGAATATTCATACGGCCCTATAGATACCGGATGGAAAGAGAAAAAACTAACTCCGCTTCTGGGAAGCAAGGATTATTTTACACTCTCTATAGATATATCCAGTGGTTTCGGCTGGGCCGTGTATGAGGGAGCCTTCTATGTACGCACAAAAGCCGGAACAAACTATTGGTTCAAGCCGGCTGGCGGTGGTAATTTCGTCTTTGACGAGAACGCTTATAATAATATTGCCAATGCCATGGGAAATGTCGGTTACAGTAGTGGCGTCGACGCCGCATTACCGACACAAAGAGACGATTTAAACTATTATAACCCCGGAGTGTGTCATTAATTCAAAAATCCCCTTTAAGGGGATTTTCAGAAGAGAACGACCGGAAGTTTTTAAATCCGGTCGTATCCGGTGGCAAAGCAACAATCCGTCCTAAAGCCAATTGCCGTTATCCTTAACAATAAAGACTGCCGATATTGTAAAGGTAAGCAAACCAACGGAACTACAGTTTAACATCAAACAAATTAAACTTCCGGCAACCTTGCGGGTTGCCGGAAGTATTTGTAAAAGATGCCAAATAATTGCCGACAAACATCCTTAAATGCTAAATTAATCTTGCCCCGTTAGAGGTATATAAGCAAAAGTTTTATCTAAACTGCCGAAAACGAGGAAAGTTCCAACGATTTATAATAACTTCAAAGACTATGCGTCCCGCTGAGGGACTATCTCTAATGGGGTATCAATGAAACCAATCCGCTTCTTAGTTTTACTCTCAATATTTTCTCTCTTGTTTGCCGGAAACTCATTTTCCGAAGAAAAAGCCACCACTTTTGAACTTCAGCTTGACCCCTATTATTCCGCCATAGGCGTTTACAATAGCTTAACGGGAAAACCCATTCCTCATTTAAAAGGAAAATCGGAAACCGAAATTTACAAAAGATTGCTTTCAAAGTTTTATATGCCGAGAACCTTAATATTGGAAGCCAGCATCAATCCCCTTCCTTATGGCGGCACTCTGATAAGAAAACACAATAAAAGATTCTATGATGATACGCAGGTCTCAGAAAGCCTTAATTTGGTGAAATCCGTAACTGCCGGATTTGAAGAGCCCTGGGCATTTTCAATCTTTCTTGGCAATGTGGTTTCTTTCGATTCCATAAAAAGCGATTTTCTGGGAAAAAGAAAAGGTTATTCCGGCCTATTGCTCGACCTTGGAAATAAGCATATAAAAGACAATGTTCTTATTGATGATAATTGGGCGCAAATGGAATTAAAACTTAAAGGAGAACAAATACTTAAAGACCGCAGTTTAACCTGGAGTTTCAGAGTAGGCTCAAAATTTCATGAACATAAAGACATATCGGATTCTTTTTTTCTGGGTTTCCGTCGCAGCCGAACCGACTTTAAGCAATCCGGCAATTTCTGGATGAATAATAGCGGCTTTACATATGCTTCTTATTTTTCTCAAACCAATTTTAAACCCATTAAACATATCTTTATCGTGGATAAAAAATTTCCGTTTAAAAAATCGAGGAAAGCGTTTTGTCTCGGCCTGGGGTTTGTATGGGAATCCAATAATAAATATTCAGGAAACCTCGCCGCTCAAGATTCTTCCCCCAACTTCCAGTTCCTTATCAGACCCAATCTGGAATTCTAAAAACTTTAAACTATATCGGCAAAGTTTTTACGCTCACTAAACTATGCGGGATAGCAGGTATATTTACACGCATGACCAAGGTCGCTTAGTACTGCGCCTTTCCGTATCTCAGCCTCCAAGTAAGCCCAAGTCGGCTTCCGAACGGCCATGCTTAGCAAACACACCTACTATCCCATTGCCTCATTTATTATTTGATTCTTTATTAAGAAATCCCAACCCCAATTAAGATAAACCTGAATTACCCAACCCTGCATAAGGAGAACCTTTATAAATTACCTTCACGAATTTCAGAACGAACAAAAGCATTATAAGTAGTATATTGCTTCGATTTGGCTTCTATATTAATTACTCCAATTTTTTTTCTATATTCATCAACACGACCTCGTAATTCATTAGGTAATGGTCTATCATCCCCAGACACATGTTTTTCGTTATTTGGATCACCATACATTGGAAACATTTTTCTAACTTTAATCATCGCTTCATCTGAATTTAATCCCTCTTTCTTAAAAGTTTCAAAACTAGCAAAACGAAAAATATCTTCTGACCAAAAAACCATCCTTCTCTGTAAATCATTTAAATTCCAAAATTCTCGTATATCATCATCTGTAGCTTTTTCCTTTCGTGCTCTATCCACAATTTTTCTAGAATTTGAATTACCATTTACTGCTTCTCGCAACAATAAATCACCATAATTTTCAGGAAGATTATTAGTGCCTTCTTTCAATGCCTGTTTTTTAGAAACTTTAATTCCCATTCTTGTTAATTCTTGAGCTTTTTCTAATGTCATACCACAAACCCGAGACATCATTTGAGAATACATTTCTTCTAACTCTTTTTCAATATCGGAGTTATTCATTTTTTATTTACCTTTATGTGTATCTATTTTATTTTTTAGTTCTCCCTAGGAACAATATATCAAATTCCATCAGACATTACCTTATGTCGGGTGGGTCCGCCCTTTCTGGGCGAGATCTCGCCAATGGCAGTTGCCAATGGCGGATAATTCGGCTGTACCTTAATTTGGGTTGGGCGGGAACTATTCTCTGAAAAAAGTTAAAGAGGTTGGTAAATATTAAGCGGGTGGCAGTAAGATTTGCCGAGCAGGGATGTTCGGAACCCGACTTATAACATGCAGGAGGGTGGGTGGACTGGGCTTTCAAAGGACTGCTACGGACACAAGTTCTCGAGTTGCTATCTTGCAGTGAGACGAAAGGGCGCAGTACTAAGCGACCCTGGTCTTGCATGTAAATACACCTGCCATGACTCAATAAACTGTGTAGACCCCGGTCCCAAAGGTAAATATCGAAAAACCTCTAATCACTGAAGAAAATTTACTAACAGAACCCGCCCTAACCAAAACCTTTGCCAGCCTAATCTCAGTAAACATAAAAAAAGCGGCCAAATTATATTTGAGCCGCTTTTTGATTTTAAAACTATCTCACAATTTTTTAGCTGCCAAGCTGCCAAACTGTCGAGCTGATTACTGATGTTACTTCTTTCTTCGACGCTGCTTGCCTTTTATTTCCAAGGCTTTGATTCTCAATGAACTGCGTCTTAACGCGGCATTAGCGGCATCCAAATCTATGTCCGCGCCTTTCGCCAAAAGAGCATCTTTAGCTTTTTGATATTCCTGGCGGGCTGTTTCCTCATCTATTTCTTTTGTAAGCTCCGCGCCCTCGGCAAGAACTATAACTTTATTTTTATCAACTTGCGCGAAACCACCCAAAATGGCAAACATCTCTTCTCCCTCTTCAGAGGAATATCTCAAAAAACCGTCTTTAAGCTGAACAACAAATGAAATATGACCTGGCAATATTCCCATCTCGCCTTCGGATGCGGGAAGAGCGACAAAATCAACTTTCCCCTCAGAAAGATAAACCTTTTCAGGAGTCACTATGCTTAATATTATTTTTTCTTTCATAATTTCAGCTCAAATTAAACAGCTTCTTTCGCGGCCTTTTCTTTAACTTCTTCTATTGAACCGGCCATATAGAAAGCCTGCTCGGGAATATCATCCAATTTACCGTCAAGAATTTCCTTAAAACCGCTTATTGTTTCTTTAAGCGTGACATATTTACCTTTCATACCGGTAAACTGCTCAGCAACAAAGAAAGGCTGTGAAAGAAATTTCTGAATTTTTCTGGCTCTATTAACCGCAAGCTTATCATCATCAGAAAGCTCATCCATTCCGAGAATGGCTATTATATCCTGCAATTCTTTATACCGCTGAAGAACTTTTTGTACGCTTCTTGCTGTATTATAATGCTCATCACCCAAAACCAAGGGATCTAATATTCTGGAAGTGGAATCTAAAGGATCCACGGCCGGATAAATCGCTATTTCAACCAAACTTCTTGAAAGAACGATTGTGGCATCAAGATGAGTAAAAATATTGGCGACACCCGGATCAGTTAAATCGTCAGCCGGAACATAAACCGCCTGAATGGATGTAATGGAACCTTTTTTAGTGGAAGTTATTCTTTCCTGAAGCCAGCCGATTTCAGTTGTAAGAGTTGGCTGATAGCCTACGGCCGACGGCATTCTGCCGAGCAAAGCCGAAACTTCACTATTGGCCAAAACATATCTGAAAACATTATCCACAAACAGAAGAACATCTTTTCCTTCTTTATCTCTAAAATGCTCAGCCTGAGTTAAAGCGGTTAAAGCCACTCTGGCGCGGGCGCCGGGAGGTTCATTCATCTGGCCATAAACCAAAGCTGTTTTTGAAAGCACGCTTGTGCCGTCGGAGAGTTTGGACTCCTGCATTTCTCTCCACAAATCATTACCTTCTCTTGAACGTTCTCCCACTCCGCCGAACACTGAAAATCCGCTATGCTGACGGGCGACATTATTGATTAATTCCATTATGACAACAGTCTTGCCCACGCCCGCTCCGCCGAAGAGTCCGACTTTTCCGCCTTTCATAAAAGGGGCGAGCAAATCTATAACTTTAATGCCGGTTTCAAATATTTCAGCTTCCGTTCTTTGTTCCGTTAATGGCGGCGGCTCTCTGTGAATGGGAAGAAAGTCTTTGCTTTCTATCGGACCGCGATAATCTTTGGGATGGCCTAAAACATCCATAATTCTGCCCAAACACGCTTTACCGACAGGCACTGTGATAGGAGCGCCCGTATCTACAACTTCAAGCCCTTTGCTTAAGCCCTGAGTGGAACCGAGTGTTATGGCTCTGACAATATTGTCTCCAAGATGTTGCGCCACTTCCGCGACAAGAATTTGGTCTTTCTTATTTTCGTCTTTGTATTTTACTTCAAGAGCGTGATAAATATTCGGTAATTTTCCGGGTTTAAATTCAACATCCACGACCGAACCTATAATTTGCACAAGTTTTCCAGTATTCATAATCGATTCCTCATTTTTCATATTCTATGCCCTATCCTTCGAGCGCTCCCGCTCCGGCCACGATTTCATTAAGTTCCGTGGTTATCATGGTTTGCCTGGTTTTATTGAGTTTAAGGGTTAAATCCTCAATAATATCGGAAGCATTTCCACTGGCAGCCTCCATGGCATTCATTCTGGCCGCGAGTTCCGCGGCTTGAGACTCAAGTAAAATTTTAAAAATCTGAGCTTTTATATATCTCGGCAGAAGAGAGGACAAGAGTAATTCCTTTGCCGGTTCAAAATCAAAATCACTAAATTTATTTTTAGCCGCTTCATCGCCGGTTTTCATAAAATGGCGCTTAAGAGGAAGAAACTTATTGCGAATTATTTCCTGCGACATCATGGATTTAAATCTATTATAAATGATGGTTACGCTATCGGCTTCTTTTTCATAAAGTTTAAAAAGATTGTCCGTCACAAGTTTTGCATGAGCATAACTGGCTTTGGGAAAAATTCCAACCAATTCATAGGCTATGGATAAATTCAAGCCCTTTAGCCTCTTGAAAAAATCCCGTCCTTTTCTGCCCACAGCTATAACTTTAATCTCTCTGTCTTTATTCTCTTTCAGCCAAATAACGGCGCGCTTGAGAACATTAACATTAAAAGAGCCGCAAAGGCCTTTATCCGAAGTTATAACTATAAGAACACTTACATTGGATTCTTCATGTTTTTCAAACAATTTGAAAGCGGGAGAATGTCTAAAATCTTCTTCGCCCATTTCCGTATATAAATTTTTTATGGCCTCTTCCATTTTATCGGCGAAAGGCCGGGAATTCAGAATTTTATTCTGCGCCTTTTTAATACGCGCGGCCGCGACCATTTTCATGGCATAAGTTATCTGCTTTATGCTTTTAACGGATGAAATATGTCTTCGTATATCTCTTAAAGATGCCATGTTTTATTTTTCACCTTCCAAGGTTTTAACATAATCTTTAATTCCGCATTCAATATCCCATTCGGGGCGATAATTAATATGAGCTTTCGCCTGCCTTAAATCGGCTTGCGTTTTATTCTGATAAAAATCATAAGGATTATCAAAATATTCGGGAGCCAAATCTTTTCCCATGGCGGAATTTAAACATTCTATGACTTTATTGAAATTCTCAGGCTTTCCCGAAGCGGCATTGCAAATGCAAAATTTTCCGGCGTCAAGAGCGTTTAAATTGGCCCTGACAATATCCTTAACATAAACAAAATCTCTCATCTGTTCGCCGAATTTGAAAATTCTGGGCCGTTTGTTTTCTTTCATTTGAAGATAAAGCTGATACATCATGCTGGCAAACTTGCCTTTATGAAATTCTCTAGGGCCATAAACATTAAAATATCTCAAACCCACAAGCGAAACATCTTTATGGCTCTCGGCAAATTGCGCCGCCACATTATCCATAATAACTTTTGAAAAACCGTAGACATTTTCAGGCGTTAAATCCTGGTCTTCATGCATGGGACAATTGCCATTGCCGTAAACCGCCGCCGAAGAGGCATAAACTATGGTTTTTATATCGTATCTGAGAGCATAGTTTAAAACGCTTCTAAAACCGTCAACATTTATTCTCATCATTTCTTTCTGGTCCATCACCGTGGTATCGGTTATGGCCGCTTCATGAAAGATAGCGTCGACTTTTCCGGCTTTTTCATGCCAAGAGTCATTTACGATATCATCGGCAATAATATCGCCTTTAAAGCCGATAAGGTTTTTAAAATCTCCCGATGAAAAATTATCAACAATAACAACTTTGGCCTTTCTCTCCTCTTCAAGAGCGAAAGCTATATTGCTGCCTATAAATCCGGCTCCGCCGGTTACAAGATATCGCATATTAGATAAAATCCTTTTTGAATTCCGTTATAACGGATATAAGCTTTTCTTTAAGTTCATCGGTTATAACTTTCTTTTCATTCAGTTCTTTTTCAAGTTCGGAATGTTTGCTTTCAATAAAACTGAATAAGTCAGTTTCAAATTTCTTTATCTTGGTAGTTTCAATATCATCAAGATAGCCGTTTGTTCCGGCAAAAATAATCACAACCTGATGAGCGGCGCTCATAGGCTGATACTGGTCTTGTTTAAGCAATTCGACAAGCTTTTCTCCTCTCAAAATCTGCTGTTGGCTGCTTTTATCCAAATCGGAGCCGAATTGCGCGAAGGCCGCGAGTTCATTATACTGAGCTAGTTCCAAACGAAGCTTTCCGGCAACTTGCCTCATGGCTTTTATTTGAGCCGCTCCGCCCACTCTGGAAACCGATATTCCCGCGTTCACGGCGGGCCGGATACCTGAATGGAAAAGACTGCTTTCAAGATAAATCTGTCCGTCCGTAATGGAAATAACATTGGTGGGAATATAAGCGGTAACATCATTAGCCTGCGTTTCAATTATCGGTAAAGCGGTTAAAGAGCCTCCGCCGTTTTTCTCGGATAATTTACACGCCCTTTCAAGAAGTCTTGAATGAAGATAAAAAACATCTCCCGGATATGCTTCTCTGCCCGGAGGTCTTCTGAGCAATAATGACATCTGTCTATAAGCCTGAGCGTGTTTGGATAAATCGTCATAAACAGCCAAGGCATGCTTGCCATTCCATAATAATTCTTCACCGATGGTACAAGCGGTATAAGGCGCGAGATATAATAAACTGGCGGGCTCGGACGCCGTGGCAGAAACAATAATGGAATATTCCATCGCGCCCGCATCTTCCAATGTCTTAACAATTCTGGCAACGGTGGACTCTTTCTGGCCTATGGCCACATAAATACAAATTGGTCTTGTAGCTTCGGGCTCTTTCTTTTGGTTTATAATAGCGTCAATGGCGACAGCTGTTTTTCCGGTTTGCCTATCGCCGATAATAAGCTCTCTTTGGCCGCGGCCTATCGGTATCATGGCATCTATGGCTTTTAAGCCGGTATTAAGAGATTGGGTAACGGGAGCTCTTTCAACCACGCCCGGCGCTATAACTTCAACGGGTCTTCTCTTTTTGGCGTTAATCGGACCCTTGCCGTCGATAGGTCTGCCTAAAGCGTCAACGACTCTGCCTATAAGCTCGGGGCCGACGGGAATATCCATAACCCTATTGGTTCTTTTAACTTTATCACCTTCTTTAATTTTGGTATCGGGGCCCATGATAACACAACCGACATTTTGATATTCAAGATTTAAAATCATGCCGAAAACACCGCTTTCAAATTCCACAAGCTCGCCCATAAGAGCGTTTTTCAAACCGTAAATCCGGGCTATGCCGTCTCCAACCTGTAGGACTTGTCCCACTTCCCCCGTTTCGGCGTCGGGAACAAATTTTTCAATTCTAGTTTTTATAATATCGGTTATTTCTTCGGGCCTAATCATATTATCCACCTTGTCTGTTAGCTATTCGCCAAATAAATTAGTTAAGTATTTCCTTTTTGAGTTTATTAATTCTTCCGTTTAAACTCGCGTCAACAAATAAATCGTCCATTTTAATTTTAATGCCGCCGATAATGGCTTCGTCAATACTTTGAGAAAGCATTACTTTCTTGTCTATTATCGCGCCTAAAGCCTTTTCAAGCTTTTCAATCTCCGCCTCATCAATCTTGGTCTTGGAAGAAGCCAAAGCTCTGACTATGCCGGCATATCCGTCGACTATGCGCCCGGCCTCTTCAATTATGGCGCTTATCAAATAAAATCTATTTTCTTTAAGCAATAATTCAATAAAACCGGGGCAATTCCCGCTTAAATCAAATTTCGCTTTTCTGAAAATTTCCACCTTGCCGTCAAAAGGCAAAGCGGGATGAAGAAGAAATTTTTCAATAGGCTTAATTTCTTCTTGCAACCTAGTCAATTGGCTTACTTGCTCTCTGGCGGTCTTTTCGGTTTTCGCTAAATAGTCCAAACCGTCAAGATTTAAATACGCTCTCGCGTAACGCACGGCAAGAATTCTATCTGATGAATTCATAATGTCAATTCTTTAAAGTTTTTCCGCTTTCAATATCATCTATCAAATCCGCGACTATCGTTTTATTAATATTCGCGTCTACGCTTTTTTTAAGAACTTTTTCCGCAGCCTTAAGAGAAATTTCCGCGATATCATTTTTCAATTCTTTCGCGAGCTTATCTTTTTCGGCGCTTAGCGCTTTTCTTGAATTTTCAAGAAGTTTTTGAGCATTGTCGCGCGCTTCGCCTAATATCTTATCTCTTTGCTTCTGGCCTTCTTTCCGCGCTTCGTCAAGCTTTAAACCCACATTTTTCTTAAGATCGGAAAGCTTTTCATCCAGGTTTTGTCTTATTAACTCAGCTTCTTCCCTATCTTTTTGGGCGGTCTCTCTTTCAAGACGAAGATTATTTTCCCTATCTTCAATAGCTTGAATAAGAGGCTTCCAAGCCATTTTGGAAAGTAAAATAAGTAAAATAATGAATATGGATATAGTCCAAAACATCAAACCAAATTCAGGTTTAACCAAAGCTTCCATAAAATCTCCTTAAACTACAATATAAAGAGCGGAGTCAGAAAGGCCGCGCCATTAATTACCCGGCGGACCCTCCATTCTCTGCAATCTTTATAAATTATTTATGCGCTTCAACAGCGGTATTATGATCCGCGCTCGGTTGTTTGGGTCCACTGAAATTCATGGCTATAAGCAAACAAATAACGAGAGCAAAAAATCCCAAACCTTCGATTAAAGCCGCGGCAATAATCATTGAAGTTCTTATGGCTCCGCCCGCTTCAGGCTGGCGAGCTGTTCCTTCCATGGCGCTGGCAGCCAATTGGCCTATGCCTTTCGCCGCTCCCATCAAAACAATTCCGGCTCCGAGTCCGGCTCCAAGATAACCCATTCCAAGATATAACATATCGTTCATACTATTTCTCCTTTCGTTCAGTTTTCTGCCATTACTTCTTCGGCGGACCCGCCAACAGCCTGCCCGCCAAAGTTGTAATGGAGGGCTTTAGTGGCGGGAAGATTGAGGTTAAGAACAAAAAAACCAAACCTCATTTAAAATTCCGCTTTAATTTTCAAAAATCTATTGCACTTCATTAACATCTCTTCATTGTTCAGTTTAAGAAACTTCTTAAAACTCTCTCAACTCAATCTCGGCCTTAATCTTAACCTGCCGTTAATGAGGATTCATCGCTCCACCGACAAAAATTGCCGTTAAAAAAGTAAAAATATACGCCTGCAAACAAGACACAAAAAGTTCAAGCAAAGAAACAAATAAAATCATAACTACGCTGACCGGAGCGGTAACGCCCAAACCAAGCAATGGATTAATGGCTCCAAACATAAAAATCAAACCCATAAAAGAGAGAATAACAATATGTCCGGCTATCATATTGGCAAATAAACGAATACAAAGAGCAAAAGACTTGGTTATGAGCCCGATTACTTCAATTGGAAAAAGCAAAGGAAAAAGCCAAACGGGAACACCCGCTGGAACTATATGCTTTATATAATTTGAAAACCCTTGTTCTCTGATGCCCGCAAAATTTATAAATACAAATGTGGTAAGCGCCATAGCTCCCGTTACGGCTATATTGCCGGTGGCGGTGGCGCCGAAAGGAACCATGCCCAATAAATTACATATCAGAATGAAAAAAAACAATGTGGCAAAGTATGGAAGATATTTAATTCCGCCTTGACCCAAATTGGGAATGACAATATCATCGCGAATAAAAAGGAATATGGCTTCAAGCGCGGTTTTAAACGGCATGAGTTTGGAACTTTTGATTCTTATTATAAGAGGAAAAAAGACAAGCATTATCAAAGCCGCGATAATCATCATTAGCAAGTGCTTGCTTAAAGGAAGCTGTAGGGGCCCGAGGTTTACCCAATTCCAAGCATGGTCTATTATATGATGTTCAAGAATCTCTTTGAGGTCCATTTTTTTTAATAGGTTTTAATTCAAAAATAAATTGTGAAAATATTAAACTTAACGCAAAAGGCACTATCATTATACTATTTTTATATTTTAAGTAAACGACCGCCGCCACAAGGAAAACAAGCCTGTAAAATATTCCCAGAAGCCAGACGGAATAAAAAATCTTATCGGATTTATTTATCGCGAATTTAAGCGAAATTCTTGATATCAAGCCGTTAAAAACTCCGAAAACAATACCCGTCAATATATAATTAAACATCCCCATCATCCTTTTTTACCGCTCTATAAAGCAAATAAAATCCCGCGGCCATGCCCGCAAATGAACCTAAAACAGTACACCAAGGCAATGAGTCTAAAAATCCGTCAAGCTTATAACCGCCATAAAATCCCAAAAGCACGGCCCCGGCCAGCTCAAGACCTATTTGAGTATATTTGAAAGCGTTATTTTTCTTATCAATCACGCCAAAATTTTACCAAATTTTGGTCGTTCCCCGTGTAACTTTTCACAGGACTAACATCCTTGGAATCTTTCAGATTCCTAAGGGCACACAGTTACCGACACTTTATGACGCATAGCCTCAATTTTTGCTATTATCTAATTATGGGCGAGAATAATGAAAATCCTAAAATTCTGATAGTAGACACCGATGGCAGAAACATTGAAATGCTTGCTCAATTATTGGAGCCGGAAAACTATATTGTCCGCGACACCTCCAATTATCAAACATCTTTAACCACCATTCAAAACTGGAAACCCGATTTGGTCGTGTTAAATGTTTTAATTTCAACTTTCAATCCCATTGATTTTATAGCGGAAATAAGAAAAAACCCCTTTATTGAGAATCAAAAAATCTTAATTTTATCCCAAAATCCAAAAATAGATATTGTTACCGGACCCGCGCCAAAAGTTACGGGTTATTTAACCAAGCCGGTAGACTTCGAAGTTTTAAAAAGCGAACTCGCGCGAAACATTGGTCCAAGTGAAAAAAACAATCCTCTTACCGTAATGGTAGCCGACGACGATGAAGAATTTTGCGATTTACTTAAAATGTTTTTGGAATCCAATTCATATAAGCCTTTAATCATTAATGACGCGCAAAAAGTTGTCCAAGCGGCAAAAGAGAAAAACCCCAACCTTTTGCTTCTCGACTTGATGATGCCGCGAAAAGACGGCTTTCAAATAATGGATGAACTTCAAGATGAAGCTCAAACAGCTGAAATCCCAATAATAGTTTTAAGCGCCCTAAGACTTAATGATTATCAAGAAAAAGGCGTGCTTACGGGACTGCCTGAAATAATATCCAAAGAATTGCCTAAAGACATAGTGCTTAAGGTCATCAAAAACTGCATAGGCAAAAATAATTCTCCTGAAATCAAAGAATTGGACAAAACAATAAAACCCCGAGTTTTAATCGCGGACGATCAAACCGAACTTTTACTTTTAATGAAAGAAACCTTGGAGAATGAAGGTTTTGAAGTTGCCGCGGCAAACGACGGAAAAGAAGCTCTTCAAATGGCTTTTGAAAGCCATCCCGATATCGCGGTCTTGGATTATAATATGCCGCATAAAGACGGTTTAGCGGTGGCGGCGGAATTAAAAGACAATCCTCTATTCGCTCATGTGCCAATAATAATTGTAACCGCTTATAGCGAGAAACAAACCAAGATGAAAGGGCTAAGCATGGGAATAGACGACTATTTGATAAAGCCCGTTGACACGGATGAATTAATAGCCAGAATAAGAATGATACTTAAACGCACCAAACAAGTTTTAGATACAAATCCCTTATCCAAACTTCCCGGAAACCCTTCAATACAAGCGAGAATTGAAAGAGAAATCGCGAAACAATCCGATTTCGCCGTTCTTTATTTGGACCTCGACCATTTTAAGGCCTATAATGACGCTTATGGTTTTGACGCCGGAGACTTGGTATTAAAAACAACGGCCAACCTTTTAGTTAAGCTGACTATGCAAAATGAAAATTCCGAAGATTTTATAGGCCATATAGGCGGAGATGATTTTATTATCGTTACCACCTATCAAAGAGCCGAAGACTTATGTAAAACCATAACCAATAGCTTTGATGAAATATCCCCTTCCTTCTATAATGAAAAAGATAAAGCGGAAGGCAGTATAATTTCCACCGATAGACAAGGCAATGCCAAGAAATTCCCCTTTGTTTCAATATCAATCGGTGTAATTCACAATAAACTGCGCCGACTTACCTCATTCGCCCAAATAAGCAATATCGGAACAGAACTCAAGAAAAAAGCAAAAAAAGAACTTACCAGCTCTTACGTCTTTGACCAAAGAAAAGATTGAGCTTCATAGAGTTTCTATGAAGCGAAACCCACACACATACATAACACCTTTCAAGCTTTCTTTAAAAAAGCTAACAAATTTACATATGTGTGCGGGTTATTTTCTTTTGTTAAAACACTTATTACCCTGCGACGGAGGGTTATCCCGCCTATGGCGGGATAAAAAACGCCGTCCCTTTATTCAAGGAACGGCGTAATTTAGAAATAAAAGACAAGTTTATTTCGCGTGATTGCCTATGAACTTCGCAAGCTCAAACATGCTGACTTGTTTTTTACCGCCAAAGAACTTTAAAAGCTTCTCATCGGCATTGATGTTTCTTCTGTTTTTGCTATCTTGAAGATTATTCTTCTTGATATATACCCAGAGTTTCTTAACAATCTCTGTTCTCGGCACTGGTTTATTTCCAATAATGTCGGAAAGAACAGCATCAAGGGTAAGGGGCTTCATAAACTTTGAATTCTTTTTTGCAACTGCCATAGTGATTCCTCCTGATTAAAATTATACTGTACCTAATTTAATACCGTATATTTGTGTTTTCATATATTACCATATTTTCACCCCCTACTTGTCAATAGGTTTTTTAATTTCCCCTATGAGTCTGTCCGGCATAGAGCTTTCATGGCGAAATTGATGATTTTAAGACTAAAGGACATGGATTCAAGTCTTCATTATTTTATTAATCCCACTCATTCCAGCTCTTCTTCTCCGAATCATAAGTATATTTCATAAACATGAAAGTTTTGCAGGTCATAATATAACCATCCTCTCCTACGGCGGGACCGGGGAATGGAGTATCATTCAGCCTCTTGAGAAAATATAAAAGTCTACGCCTTCTACCCGGACATTTAGGCACGGCCGCAATATAGTCAGGGACAAGCGCAGAGGGATGAGAAGGGTAATACCCTGTTTTGGCATGATAACTGTCTATAGCGGAAATCAGAGGCTGCATGGTTTTCTGAATTTTATGTCTTAAATAATATCCGCCGTGAACCATTCCGGCGGCCCCCAGAATAACAGCCAACATCCAGACAAAAGCCTTCCGTTTGTCAGCCAAACCCTTTGGCGTAGGTTTTGAGTGATAGCCAGTCGCCATAACAAAAAACCGTCCTACTGTAAATAGTAAGGCGATACCGATAAATGGATAAAGCATCATCTGGATATTGAATGACAAATGACTCAGAATCCAGAACGCAATCACAAAAATAATAGCGCCCCATGGGATAGAAACTCGGCTTGCGACCTCCGTCGTTTCCATGGTTTTGCTACCCACTTGCTCTTCAACTTTACAAATTACAGGCGCCGCTCTTTCTTCCGGGGAACCGGAATCGGGACACAATGACATTATCCACTTGTAAGAGCGAATCATTAGAGCATACGCCCCCCACGCTAAAAACGCGTAAACAATAGTCTTAAGCGGGGTTCCTATTCTTAAATTTAGAACGGCGATAAGCGCAAAATGTAGCGCCGCTATTGCCAAGATTATGGTAATTATCCACGCAAATATTTTAATTACAATCTTATAGATTGATATAGCCATAAATCCTCTTGCACTCAACGGAATGTTTTAAATTTTTGCTTATACCCAACTTCCTTAAAAATAATATATCAAATTCATCGAACATTACCCTTTTCTTGCGATTGGTTTATTTAAAGAAGTGCCCACACCCTAATTATTACTTGAATTACCCAACCCAAAACAAGGAAAGCATTTATAAATTTAATTATTTTTAAGAACTTGTTCTAAAACATGATTTATAGCCATTTTTGCACCTTTAGAAGTTTTAGAATCTTGAAGAACTGGGTCTATAAACTTAATTTTAACCTCATCCAAAGGGATAGGACCACAAAGTTCAAAAACCAAATTAGACTTTGCTTTATCAACAGCATCAACATCCTTTTGAGTCTTTGTTCCTGTGCGTTGCATATTATCCCAAGCAACATTCGAAACCTCAATTAATTTTGAACAACACTCTCTAATATTTGCCTCAGATGTTTCGATTGCCTTTTTTTTAAACCAAGAAATAATTTTTGATATCATCATCCCTCTCCCTCTATGTTATTTAAGTACACATTATAACTTAAAAACAATATATCAAATTCATCAGAAATTTCCTTATGACAAGGGTAATTCCGCCGTATCTTAATTAGGGTTGGGAGGGATATTTATATACAAAGGAAACAACGATGCTGCGAAGGGTTGGCAGTAAGATTTTGCGGAATAATATTAATGAGGCATTTCGGTGTTTGCCTGTGGGGCTCTTCGGAGCTCCGCATACGCTTACAGCGGAGTGAGAGAGAGAAGGGCGGGCTTGGCTCGTGCCGACCCTGGTCCCAAAGGTAAATATTGAAAGGCCTCTAATTAAACCCTAGTGGAATATTTAGCGGGAGCAATTGACGCAGAGAGGAGTTTCCGGCATGGCCTCTAGGCGGGCTTCGGCAATCGGCTTCTCACAAGCGACACAAATTCCGTAAGCCTTACCGCTTAAGATTTTTCCCAACCAATCCCCCTTTCTACTAATTTTTATCTGAAAAACCTTCGCAAAACGCTTCAAAAAGTTTTTCCGCAGTGGCAAATTTTTCCTCAAGATCACTCCCGAATAAACTACTTGCAATAGCATTTAAAAGTTTCTCTTTTTTATTCAAAATCTCTTTTATACTATTTATATTTTTAGCATTCAAAATCATCCGAACATCTCTTCCCAAAAGAACAGCTCCGACTTTTTCAATATCAGAATCCAACACACGCAATAATTCTATATCTTCATATAAGCGTTTCTCATCTAAAATCAGGTTATATTTATGAAGTAATATGGAAATATCTTGCGCGTCTTTGGGTTCAAATCTATCATTCCATGCCAAAAGCTTTAATACCATCAATCCAGGTATGGATGCAATGCGTATTACCATTTTATTTTTAAAAATATTTATCTCTTCTGCCGCGGCATTGATATCCTGAAACCCTTGCACATTCATAATCATATCACCATCAGGCGGCCAAGAAATGGAACCTTGCGGTTTTTCCAATTTCCCAAATGGAAGCAAATCAATTGGCATTTTCTCTTTATAAATCAATCGCTGACATTTCTTACTATCATTTTTAAAATCACCTGTTTTTATCAGCTGATTTTTTAAATAATTAAATTCCTCCCAACTTTTAAGCGCTACTATAAAATCTATATCTTCGGTAGGACGATATATCGGCAAACCATGCACATTATGTAAAAGCAAATCTACTGCCCTGCCACCAACTAATAAATAAGAAACTCCCATTTTCTTCGTGGCATCTTGAATATACCGTAATACCTCTAAAACTTCAGGCTCCATAGGAAAATCTTTTTTAATCGTAAGCATTGGCTATATATTGCTCATAAATAATTTTTGCTACTTCATGATTGCGTGGGTCTTTAGTTGCCATTAAATCCGCGTATACAAGTAATGGCGGAACAATTTGCTTCTCTTCATTATCAAAATTAAAGTTCCAAAATTTTTCCACTATTTCCACAGACCCGTGAGGATTAGATTTAAGACGATTATCAATAATAATTTTTGTGAGATTGCCTTCCATATAAAAAAGAGCATTACTCGGCTTTCTGTAATGAGTGAGAATATCTCCGGCAATTTCTCCTCCAAATAAAGCCCCATATTTTTCTGGATTCAAATTTTCCCACCAACTATCTTTTGGAGCGCTAAAACATTGCGTTCGTAATTTTGGACGAAGTTTAATCGGATAATTTATAACCCATTCCTCTATTAAACGCTTTGGATTAATAAAACGACGCTTCTTGCCTTTCTCACCAAATAGCAAGTGACCTCTTTCTTTAAGGGCAAAAAAAACCCATCCCACGGAACCTAAAGCAACTCCCGCAGCTTCGGCAATAT